>NZ_JBBPCO010000001.1:300000-405696 GCF_038070005.1 Thermithiobacillus plumbiphilus
TTCATGATTTCTGCTTCTGGCTCGCCAGCAAGCGCTTCACCGCCCGCTCGTGATCCGGGTAATTATCAGTGAATACATGCCCGCCCTTGCCATCGGCCACGAAATAGAGTGCCTTGCTGTCCGCCGGATGCAGGGCCGCGTGAATGGATGAGCGGTTTGGTAGGGCAATCGGTGTGGGCGGCAGGCCTGTCATGGTGTAGGTATTGTAAGCGGTGGGCGTGCGCAGATCCTGCAGGCGGATATTCCCATCATAGGCCTCTCCCAACCCATAGATCACGGTCGGATCGGTCTGCAGCCGCATGCCCGTCCGTAATCGATTGACGAAAACCGCAGCGACCAGCGGCTTTTCGGTTTCCACGCCGGTTTCCTTCTCGACGATGGAGGCGAGCGTCAGCGCCTCTTCCGGTGTTTTGATCGGTAGGCCTGGGGCACGCCCGGCCCATTCCTCCGCCATGACCTGCTTCATTCTGTCATGCGCCCTGGCAAGCAGGTCCACGGCCTTGCTGCCCCGGTCGATCCGATAACTGTCCGGAAACAGCCAGCCTTCCGCAGGGCCCGTGCCCAGACCGGTTTCCACCAGCAGATTCTGGGCCCGGTCCGGCGGTGGCAAACCACTGAGATCCAGTAGTTGGCCGAAATCCTGCAGGGCAAGCAGCACGTCCCGCACCCGCCAGCCTGGCGGAATGGTGAAGTTCCTGATCAGCACCTCGCCGCTCAGCATCTTGTCCAGTACCTGGCTTGGACTGACAACTCCGGCAAAAAGGTAGTCGCCGCTCTGGATGCCGCGTGCCTTGCCGGTCAGGCGGATGTAGGCATAGAAAAGCTGCCAGTTGGAGATCACCCCCTGCCTTTCAAGCTCCTGGGCAACACGCTGCGCGGGAGCCCCTGCTGGCACGGCAACCATAACGCCAGCCGCCGGAATCGCCCTGGGTGCCTGCAGATAGTAAAGCCCGTAGGCTGCCGCGCCGAAGAAAGCCAGCAGGCCAAGGAGTAAAAGCCCACGCAGGGGCGAGCGTTTATTCCGCTTTTTCGACAAGGGAAATGGTCTCCAGCCAGGAAAGAATCTGATTCGATAGCGGTCTATTTGTCGGAAAGTTCACGATACCTGCAACCGAATTTACCGGCCAGATACCGATGAGGCTGTTTGAAACGAAGCACTCGGACGCTTCTGCGAGTATAGCTGGCGGCGCATCCAGCTCATATACCGGCATGTGCCGTTCGGTAAGCCAGCGAATGATTTCCTGGCGCATGATCCCGGCAATGCCCGCGAAATCGAGCTTTGGCGTCTCCAGCCTGCCCCCGCGCACCCAGAAGAGATTGGTGAAGGTGCCCTCGCGCAGCAGGCCAGTGCTGTCCAGCATCAGGCCCTCGCTCAGACCGGGCCGTGAATTCAGCTCCTGGCGGGCAAGGATCTGGTTCAGGCGGTTCAGGGTCTTGCAGCGGGTAAAGGGGGCGCCACCGATGAGCGGGGTTTCGCAAATCCCCACTGCTACTCCTGTCTGCCAGTGGCAGGAAGGAAATGCCGGCCAGTCGGTGGCATAGACCACGCGCGTACCAGTTTCAAGGCCCGTGAAGGCATAACCGCGATCACCCGGCCCGCGGCTCAGGATGAGCTTGATCACCTGCCGCGGCAATTCCGGGCGCAGCAGCGCGTGCATGTCCTCGAGCCAGCGCTGCTCCGGGATGGCCGGAAGCCGCAGCAGGCTGGCGCAGCGGCTCAGTCTTTCAAGGTGCGCAGCCCAGAAAAGCGGTTTCCCCCGAATGACGGCAATGGTCTCGAAGAGCCCATCGCCGTAATGAAACCCGCGGTCCCAGGGCGAGATCTGCGCGTCGGGCTGTCCGTCAATCAGGACGGCCGGCATCGTTCAGTCCCAGTGCGCGCAACAGGGCGCGGGCCTTGGCGCGGGTCTCCAGCAACTCAAGGTCCGCATCCGAATCAGCGACGATGCCCGCCCCGGCCCGGAAACTCAAATTGTTCTCGTTGAGCCACATGCTGCGGATCAGGATGTTCATGTCCATTTGTCCATCCCTGCTGATATATCCCATGCTGCCGGTATAGGGGCCGCGCGGGGTATCCTCCACATCGGCGATGATCTCCATCGAACGCACCTTCGGACAGCCCGTGATGGTGCCGCCGGGGAACAGCGCCGCCAGCATCTGCCCGTGGCGGATGCCTGCGCGCGTTTGACCGCGCACATTGGACACGATGTGATGCACATGGCTGTAGCTTTCGATCCCCATGAGTTCATCCACCTCGATACTGCCGGGCTGGCAGACCCGCCCAAGATCATTGCGGATGAGGTCGATGAGCATGATGTGTTCGGCCCGCTCCTTGGGATGCCCGATCAGCTCACTGGTCAGGGCCGCATCACAGCCCGGCAGACGCGGCCGGGTGCCGGCAATGGGCCGGCTGGAGAGCGTCTCCCGGTCCCAGTGCAGCAGCCTTTCGGGCGAGGAGCTCAATACGTATTGATCCTTCCAGCGAAAAAGACCGGCGAAAGGCGCTGGATTGTGGCGGCGCAGTTGTCGGTAGATCTGCAGGGGATCCGGGGATTGCAGGGTGAGTGACCAGGCGCGTGAAAGGTTGGCCTGAAAGATGTCCCCATCAAGGATGTATTCCTTGATGCGCCTGACGCCGTCCAGAAAATGCCCTTCGGGGTCCTCACGCAGCGACTGGATGCCGATGGGCGCCAGCACTTCCGGCGCTGCGTGGCAGGCATCGATATCGGCTGCCATGCGCTCAAGCCGGTCAGTGGCCTGGTTGCCTGTGGCAACCAGCCAGGCCGCTCCCTCAAGGTGATCAAGCACGACAGCGCCAGCGATGGACAGGGCGAAGGCCTGTGGCAGCGTCTGGGGGCCGCGGGGAATCCTGATCTGCTCGATCTGGCCGAGGAATTCATAACCGAGAAAAACGAACATCCCGCCGCAAAATGGCAGGGGACAGGGTTCTTCGGTGAGAAAATCATGAATTCGCTGGTCCAGCGCGCTCAGAAAGCTCTCGGCCAGTGATGGCGCGCCATTCTCCCAGAGGCGACCCGCGTCATCGAGCCACAGGGGCATTTCGGGAAAGGCGAACAGGATGCTGTACCGCCCGGTCAGGCGATTGCGGGCGGTGCTTTCCAGCAAGGCAGGGTAGCGTTCGGGATGCCGGCCATGCAGGGCAGCCAGATCCAGGGTATCAGGGGAGATCGGCCGGATCTGCCAGTCTCCTGCAGGCTTGGCCATCGGCTCAGTCTTTGGCGAAGATCAGCGTGCCATTGGTGCCGCCAAAGCCAAAGGAGTTGCTCATGGCGACCCGGATCGGCCGGCGTCTGGCCTCATGGGGCACATAGTCCAGGTCACAACCTTCGTCCGGGTTGTCGAGATTGATGGTCGGCGGAATGACGCCATGATGCAGGGCCAGCACGCTGATGGCGGCTTCCACACCGCCTGCGGCACCCAAGAGGTGGCCGATCATCGATTTGGTCGAGCTGACCGCCAGCTTGTAGGCGTGCTCGCCAAAGACGCTCTTCATGGCCTGGGTTTCCTGCACGTCACCCAATGGCGTGGAGGTCCCATGGGCGTTGATGTAGTCGACCTGCTCTGGTGCCATGCCGGCATTCTTGAGTGCTGCACGCATGCAGCGTGCCGCGCCCTCGCCTTCCGGCGCCGGCTGGGTCATGTGGTAGGCATCCCCACTCATGCCAAAGCCTGTCAGTTCGGCATAGATCCTTGCGCCACGGGCGAGCGCGAATTCGCGCTCTTCCAGTACCAGCACCCCAGCACCCTCGCCAAGCACGAAACCATCGCGATCCTTGTCCCAGGGACGGCTGGCCCGTTCGGGCTCATCATTGCGGGTGGACAGCGCCCGTGCCGCCGAAAAGCCTCCCAGGCCCAGCGGGCTGATGGCCGCCTCGGAACCTCCGGCAATCATGACATCGGCATCGCCAAAGGCAATCAGGCGGCTGGCATCGCCAATGGCGTGCGCCCCCGTGCTGCACGCTGTCGCCATGGCCAGGTTCGGGCCCTTGGCGCCATACATGATGGAGACGTGCCCACTGACCATGTTGACGATGCAGCTGGGAATGAAGAAGGGCGAGATCTTGCGGGGGCCGCCACGCAGATAATCCTCATAGCCGCGCTCGATGCCGGGCAGGCCACCGATGCCCGAGCCAACGGACACGCCGACGCGTTCGGCAATCTCAGGAGTAATCCTGAGTCCGGAATCCTCGATCGCCTCCACGGCGGCCGCCAGGCCGTAATGGATGAACAGATCCATCTTCCGGGCTTCCTTGGCACTCAGATAGCGAGTGACATCGAAGTCCTTGACCTCTCCGGCAACCTGCGAGGCATAGGCAGCAGGATCGAGCCGGGTGACCCGACCAATGCCGCTGACACCCTTGACCAGATTATCCCAGCTTTGGGCGACACCGACGCCTACCGGCGTGACCAGCCCGAGACCTGTAACGACAACGCGGCGCTTCAAAGACAACTCCTTGGAAAACTGCCCGACTGACCAGAACTGGTCAGGACAGGCGCGCAGCCATCCGCACGCCTGAAAGGGCCTGATTACTTGGGCAGATTTGCTTCGATGTAGCTGACCGCCTGCTGCACGGTGGTGATCTTTTCAGCTTCTTCGTCAGGAATTTCGCAATCGAATTCCTCTTCGAGCGCCATCACGAGTTCAACCGTGTCCAGGGAGTCGGCACCCAGGTCATCAACGAACGAAGCCTCATTGGTCACTTCGTCCTCATTGACGCCCAACTGCTCAACCACAACCTTCTTTACGCGTTCTTCGATGCTGCTCATGTGAGGATGCCTCCTTGGTTGGTATCGATGCGGAGATGGCTCGCGCATTGGCGCGCATTGGAACATATCTCCGTCAAAAAGAAAAGTTGCCCGGGCCGGCGCGGCACTCAGGCCATCAGCATGCCGCCATTGACATGCAGCGTCTCGCCGGTAATATAGCGCGCCGCAGGCGAAACCAGAAAAGCCACCGCATTGGCGACATCCTCGACCTCTCCCAGACGCCCCAGGGGGATCTGGCTCTGGAGCGCCTTGCGCTGCTCTTCCGGCAGCTTGCGTGTCATGTCCGTGTCGATGAAGCCCGGCGCCACGCAGTTCACGGTGATGTTGCGCCCACCGACTTCCCGGGCAAGCGAGCGCGTAAATCCAGCGGCGCCTGCCTTGGATGCGGCATAATTGCACTGTCCGGCATTGCCCATGCTGCCCACCACCGAGGTGATGCTGACGATGCGCCCCTGGCGGGCCTTCAGCATGTCACGGATCACCGCCTTGCTCATGCGGAACACCGACTTGAGATTGGTTTCCAGCACGGCATCCCAGTCCTCCTCGCTCATGCGCATCAGGAGCTGGTCGCGGGTGATGCCGGCATTGTTGACCAGGATGCCCGGGGTGCCGAAGGCGCCCGTCACTTCCTTCAGAAAGCCGTCAACCGCCTCGTTGCTGGTGACATCCAGCACCATGCCCCGGCCATCGATACCGGCTGTCCTGAGCGCCTCTTCAATCTGACTGGCGCCGGAAGCGGAAGTGGCCGTGCCGACCACTCGCGCCCCGAGTTCACCCAGGCGCAAGGCCACTGCGCGACCGATACCCCGGCTGGCGCCCGTGACGATTGCGACCTGACCGTCCAACTTGAATGGATTTGACATCGAAAATTCCCTTTTATTGCTCAGATCTTGTCCATTGCCTGTTCCAGCGTTGCCGGATCATCGATGGCCATGGCCAGCAGGCTGCGGTCGATGCGCTTGGTCAGGCCGGTCAGCACGCGTCCCGGCCCGAGTTCGACCACTGCCGACATACCCTGGCGGGCCAGGTAGCGAATCGTGTCGGACCAGCGCACCGATGAGTATAGCTGGCGTACCAGGGCGGACTTGATCTGCTCCGGCTGGCTGGGGGTCTTGACATCAACGTTGTTGACCACCGGCACCTTTGGTGCCCCCAGGTTGATGCCATTCAGACGTTCTGCAAGCCGTTCCGCAGCCGGTTGCATCAGTGAGCAATGGCTCGGTATGCTGACCGGCAGGATTACCACCTTCTTGGCCCCGGCGCTGCCCGCCGCATCGGCAAGGCGCTGGACGGCACCGAGATGGCCGGCCACGACCAGCTGGCCAGGCGAGTTGAAGTTCGCCGGTTCCAGCACTTCGTCCCTGGCCTGTTCCTTGCAAAGCCGCACGACGTCTTCGTCCGCCATGCCCAGCACGGCAACCATGCCGCCCATGCCCTCGGGCACGGCTTCCTGCATGAATCGGGCACGGTCCATCACCAGGGCAAGGGCATCCTGATAGGCCAGACTCTCGGCGCAGACCAGCGCGGTGTACTCGCCCAGGGAGTGACCCGCCAGGAAATCCGGCTGAGTTCCGCTTTCCTCCACCCAGACGCGATAGATGGCGACACCAGCGGCAAGCATGGCAGGCTGGGTGTGCAGGGTCTGATTCAGCCGCTCTGCAGGCCCCTCCTGCACCAGTGTCCAGAGATCATAGGACAGAATGTCGGAAGCTTCCGCAAAGGTGTCCCTGACGATGGCGAAATCCTGCGCAAGCGCGGAAAGCATGCCGACGGATTGAGAACCCTGACCAGGGAAGACGAAGGCAGTGGAACCAAGCAAGTTCGATTGCTCCTAAGATGATTGTGGGGCGCGCTATCGTGTGGCTTGCAGCGCGCGACAGCAGCGGAGTTTTTAGCCGATTACGCCCACTTAAGCAAGACCGAACCCCAGGTGAAGCCCCCACCAAATGCCTCCATCAGGACGGTCTCCCCGGAACGGATCCGCCCGTCGCGCACTGCCGAGTGCAGTGCCAGCGGTATGCTCGCGCCCGAAGTGTTGCCGTGATGATCGACAGTCACGACCACCTTGTCCATGGACATGCCGAGCTTGTCGGCAGTTGCCTGGATGATGCGGATATTGGCCTGATGCGGCACCAGCCAGTCGATGTCTCCCCGGCCCATGCGGTTGGCTGAAAGGGTTTCGTCGACGATCTCACCCAGGGTCTTGACGGCCATCCTGAACACGGGATTGCCTTTCATGGTGAGGTAGGCCTCACCCGCCTTGAACCGTGCGCTGTTACAGGAAATGCCGGCAGGAACCGCCAGCAGGTCGCTGTAACGGCCATCGGCATGAATATGCGTGGAAAGGATGCCGGGGGCATCCCCTGCCTCCAGCACCACCGCACCCGCGCCATCGCCAAACAGCACGCAGGTACTGCGATCCTGCCAGTCGACGATGCGCGACATGGTTTCCGCGCCGATCACCAGGGCACGTCTGGCCGCACCCGTGCGGATGAACTTGTCTGCCACGTCCAGCGCATAGACAAAGCCGGTGCAGACCGCCTGGATATCGAAGGCCGGAGCACCCTGGTTGCCAAGCCTGGCCTGCAGCAGGCAGGCCGTGCTCGGGAACACCAGGTCCGGCGTGGTGGTCGCCACCAGGATCAGGTCCAGATCCTGGGCCGTGATCCCGGCATTGGCCATGGCCTCGCGCGCGGCATGCTCCGCCAGGTCACAGGTGCTTTCCTGCTCGGCGGCAATGCGTCGCTCACGGATGCCGGTACGGGTGAAGATCCACTCGTCGGTGGTGTCCACCATTTTTTCGAGGTCGGCATTGCTCAGGACGCGCGCCGGCAGATAGGCGCCGGTGCCGATGATGCGACTGAATGGCTGATTTGATTGGGTCATGCCGTGGTTTCTTGGTGTTCGGCCAGAAGCACCTGCACTTCCTGGGCGATGTTTGCGATCAGATGATGACGGACTTCCGCTGCCGCGACCCGGATGGCTTGCGCAAATGCGAAGGCGTCGGCGTTGCCATGGCTCTTGATGATGATGCCATTGAGCCCCAGCAGGGTGGCGCCATTGTAGCGCCGATGATCGAGCCGGTCGCGAAAGCGCCTGAGCACCGGCAGACTCAGGACTGCGGTCAGGCGCCCGTACCAGCTCGCCTGATAGGCTTCCTTGAGTTCGGTCCGGATCATCTGGGCCAGACCTTCCGAGACCTTGAGGGCAACATTGCCCACGAAGCCGTCACAGACCACCACGTCCGTGGTGCCCCGGTAAATGTCCGACCCTTCCACATTGCCGTGGAAGTTGAGGCTGCTGCCACGCAGGAGGACTGCCGCTTCCTTCACCGTCTCATTGCCCTTGATCTCTTCCTCGCCAATGTTGAGAAGACCGATCGAGGGCCTGGGCAGATTCATCACCAGACGGGCAAAGACATCGCCCATGATGGCAAACTGGTAGAGGTGGTGAGCATCGCAATCGACATTGGCGCCGAGATCGAGCATGAGGGTTTTGCCCTGCCGGGTGGGCATGGTCGTGGCAATGGCAGGCCGATCGATGCCGGGTATGGTGCGCAGGATCACCTTGCCCATCGCCATCAGGGCCCCAGTATTGCCGGCGCTGACCAGGGCATCGGCGGCGCCGGTCTTGATCAGGTCTATGCCAAGACGCATCGAGGAATTGCGCTTGCCGCGCAGGGCCTGGGAAGGGGCCTCATCCATGCCCACGACCTGCGGAGCATGCTGGACCTGCAGGCGGCCATGATTGCTGGCGCCATGGCGCAACAATTCCTGCCGGAGCAGGTCTTCCTGCCCCAGCAGGATGATGTTTGCCTCGGGAGTTTCTTCGAGAAAGGCCAGGGAGGCGGGGATGATCACCTCGGGCCCGAAGTCCCCTCCCATGGCGTCCACAGCGATCTTCATGCGCGTGTGATCCGTGACTACCGCTGTGTCTCGTCCGGCTTGTTCCGCTACTCGCCGGCCGTTTTGTTCAGAACGGCGCGCCCTTTGTAGTGTCCGCACTGCTGACAGACATGATGCGGACGCTTGGTGGCGCCGCAGTTGGCACACTGGGCAAGGCTCTTGCTGTCCAGGTGGTCATGGGCGCGACGCATGCCGCGACGGGAAGCTGAGGTCTTACTCTGTGGAACGGCCATGATACTCTCCAGGAATGCTGTATCAGCACATAGTATAAAAAATTCAGGTCGCCGGCACGGCCGGCTCGATTCCAGACACAGGGCAGACCCCGCCAGTCCAGGCCGTGCACATGGGTGCGATTGGCAGGGAAAGCAGAATCTCGTCTTCTACCCAGGCCGACAGCTCCAGCCTGTCACCCTCCACCAGAACCGGCTCCAGGCTCTCATCCATCCGGCCGATCAGTGTTTCGCTGGCAGTAATGCCGCTGTGGACCGGGGCGACCAGCAACAGGGGCATGTCTCCCAGGCAACGCTGGCACTGAATCCCGCCGTCGAGACGAATCTCGCCTCCGGCAACGACGACGGCCTGTTCGCGCCGCAGGCGCAGGTCGACTTCCACCACCGGCGGCACCTGTGTCAGTACCGTCCGCAGGCGATGCATTGCTGCCGTGCTCACCTGGCCGGCCAGGGTTTCCTGCCGTTCGCCAATCTGACGAAGGTCGAGCCACTTGGCATCAGTTTTAAGCATAGGCGCCGGATGATAGCTAGGGACGGTTGGGATGTAAAGGGCTGCCGCCAAATCGGCATGTCGCGCAATGCCCATGAAATCATATATGATATGTCGGTTTTGAGCCTATAGAATATTTACCGAGGTGTGACGTTTTGGCAGATGTGCTAACCGACAATGAACTGCGTGCCCGAGTCAAGCTCCTGGGATCGCTGCTGGGCGATGTCCTGAAGAGTCAGGCCGGTGGACAGGTATTCGATGCCGTGGAACGCTTGCGCAAAGGTTACATCGCGCTGCATCGCGATCCTGATCAGGCGCTTCGTGAGGAGCTGGCGGGGCTGATCAACACGCTGGATCCCGAGACCCTGACACACGTGATCCGGGCCTTCCATATTTACTTCAGCCTGGCCAACATTGCCGAGGAGGAGTTCCAGCACCGGTCTAGGCGGCGGCAGTTCCGTGAGGTGGGGCACCCCTGGCGCGGCTCGTTCGAAGCCACGATACGTGATCTGCATGCCCAGGGCATGACTGCCGCCGAGGTACAGGCACTGCTCGACAATCTGGCCTACATTCCGGTTTTCACCGCCCATCCCACCGAGTCGAAGCGCCGCACCGTGTTGCAGACCTTGCGCCGCATCTTCGTCGGCAGCAAGGAACTGGACGATCCCCGGCTCAATGAGGAAGAGCGCGACCGGGTCCGGGCACGCCTGCTGCGCCAGGTCCAGATTCTCTGGAAAACCGACGAAGTGCGCGCCTATCGGCCAGCGGTCACGGACGAGGTGGAAAACGGCCTGTTCTTCTTTCGTGAAAGCCTGTTCCAGGCCATTCCCCTTTGTTTCCGCTTTGCGGAACGCGCCGTGAAGATGTTCTATCCGGAAGCGAAACTGAAGGTGCCAAGCTACATCCGTTTCGGCTCCTGGATTGGCGGCGACCGGGACGGCAACCCCAATGTCACCGCCGACATCACCATCTGGGCCTTGCGCATGCAGAGCCTGGAAGTGCATCGTGAGTATATGCGACGCCTGGGATTGATGCAGGAAATCCTGAGTCATTCCAGTGAACTCTGTGAGGTTTCCCCTGCCCTGCTGGATTCGATGACGCGGGATGCCCGGGATTTTCCGGAGATCTGGGAATGGACGCAGGTGCGTTATTTCAATGAGCCTTATCGCCAGAAGCTCCGCTTCATGCGGGCCCGGATCGAGGAACGCACCGTGCAGCTCGAATGCCTGCTGGAAAACCAGCAGGCGCCAGAGGCGCCGCACGCGTATGCCGACGAGGATGCCTTTCTCGCCGATCTGGGACTGCTGCATGATTCATTGACAGGTCACGGTGATGAGATTGTTGCCAATGCCGAACTCAAGGATCTGATCCGTCTGGTGGAAACCTTCGGCTTTTTTCTGGCCCAGATGGATATCCGCCAGGAATCAAGCAGGCATACCCAGGCCGTGGCCGAGCTTTTCCGGCATGTGCCGGGATTCAGCAGCTATGACACGCTACCGGAAGCCGAGCGCCTGGAGCGACTGGTCTGGGCCATTCAGCAGCCAGGACTCCTGGAAGGCAATACATCCGCACTCAGCGAGGACTGCGCCGAGACCCTGCGAGTGTTCCAGTGCATCGATCGCATGCGCCGGGAAATCAGTCCGCGCATCTTCGGCAGCTATGTCATTTCCATGACCCACGAGGCCAGCCATGTGCTGGAGGTCATGCTGTTGGCAAAGGAATGTGGCCTGGCTGGCTGGCGGGATGGCAGGGCGTTCTGCGATATTCGCATTTCGCCACTCTTTGAAACCATCCATGACCTGGAACGCATCGAGGCGGTGATGTCCGCGCTGCTGGAAAATTCGGCCTACCGGGCGCTGCTGCAGGCAGCCGGCGGTCCCCAGGAAGTCATGCTGGGCTATTCCGATTCCTGCAAGGACGGCGGCATCCTGGCCTCCAGCTGGTCTCTCTACAAGGCGCAGCAGCAGCTGACCCGGCTTGCCAGCAGCAATGGCGTGGCATTGCGCATATTCCACGGGCGCGGTGGCACGGTCGGACGCGGTGGTGGTCCGACCCATGACGCCATCCTGGCGCAGCCACCTGGCACCGTCAGTGGACAGATCAAGGTCACAGAACAGGGCGAAGTCCTTTCCTTCAAGTACGCCAACCTGGAAACCGCGGTGTACGAGTTGACCGTGGGCTCCACAGGACTGCTCAAGGCCAGTCGCTATCTGATCCAGCCCGCGCCCGCGGAGAATCCGCAGTACAGCCGGGACATGGAAAGGCTGGCGGAACTCGGTGAGCAGGCCTACCGCAGGCTCACCGAGCAAACGCCGGGCTTTCTCGATTATTTTTACGAAGCCACGCCACTGAGCGAAATCGCCCTGCTCAACATCGGCTCGCGGCCCTCCCACCGCAACAAGGCGGACCGCTCCAAGGACTCGATACGTGCCATTGCCTGGGTCTTTGCCTGGGCACAGTCGCGCCATACCCTGCCGGCCTGGTATGGCCTCGGGACCGCACTGGCCGACTGGCAGGCGGAAGATCCCGGCAATCTGGCAAAACTGCAGGAGATGTATGCCTCCTGGCCCTTCTTCCGCGCCTTACTCAGCAACATTCAGCAATCCCTGCGCAAGGCGGACATGGAAATCGCGGCGGAATATGCCGATCTGGCAGAGAACAAGGCCGCCGCGCGGGACATCTACCAGATGATCCGCAGTGAATATCAGCGGACCGTGGATCACATGCTGCAGGTCAGCGGTGCCATGGACATGCTGGAGGACAATCCCGCACTGGCCCGCTCCCTGCAGCGGCGTCAGGCCTATCTGGAGCCCTTGAACCATATTCAGCTATCGCTGCTGTATCGATACCGGGATACCTATTTCGCCGGTCAGGAGCGGGAGCGCTGGCTCAATCCGCTGCTGCGCTCCATCAACGCTATCGCCGCCGGCCAGCGGAATACCGGCTAGCAAATCCTTCCCGGTTGACAGCCTGCAAGAGGCTGGCCATAGTAAAGAGCCCGGACGTGCCTGAAATGGGCGGTCCGGTTTTCTTTCTGGCCGGGGAGGATGCGATGTTCAGAAAACTCCTGATCGCAAATCGCGGCGAGATCGCAACCCGGATCATACGCGCCTGCAGCGAACTGGGTATCACCTCTGCTGCCATCTATACCGAACCTGACCGCTTCGCCTTGCATGTCAAGAAAGCGGATGAAGCCTATAGCGTCGGGCCTGATCCGCTGCTTGGCTATCTGAATGCGCATCGCATCGTCAATCTTGCGGTCGAGACCGGCTGCGACGCTCTGCACCCTGGTTATGGTTTCCTTTCCGAGCATCCTGAACTTGCCGAAATCTGCCAGCGACGTGGGGTAGCCTACATCGGGCCCGAACCGGAAAGCATCCGACGCATGGGCGACAAGACACTGGCAAGGCAAACCATGCAGGCAGCGGGCCTGCCTGTGGTGCCGGGCACCGACCAGCTCGGATCGCTGGAAGAAGCCCTCGGGGCGGCCGCCTCGATCGGCTATCCGGTCATGCTCAAGGCCAGTGGTGGCGGTGGCGGCCGGGGCATCCGTCGCTGCAACGATCCGCAAGAACTGCGCCGGAATTACCAGCGCGTGATCTCGGAGGCGGAAAAGGCCTTCGGCAACCCTGAAATCTTTCTTGAAAAATTCATCGAGTCGCCCAGGCACATCGAGGTGCAGATCCTTGGCGACCGGCAGGGCAATATCGTGCATCTCTTTGAAAGGGACTGTTCCATTCAGCGCCGTCACCAGAAACTCATCGAGATCGCGCCCTCGCCTCAACTGAGCCCGGAGCAGCGGGACCAGGTCTGCCGGTTCGGCGTGGCGGCGGCACGCGCCGCGAATTACATCAATGCCGGGACGGTGGAGTTTCTGCTCGATCAGGACGGCAGGTTCTATTTCATGGAAATGAATACCCGGCTGCAGGTGGAGCATCCCGTGACCGAGCAGGTCACCGGGATCGACATCGTCCAGGAGCAGATCTGCATTGCCGCAGGCCAGCCGCTGTCGTTTGGCCAGCAGGACATCAGCCTGCGGGGGTACGCCATCGAATTCCGGATCAACGCCGAAGACCCGAAGAACAACTTCCTGCCCAGCTTTGGCCGGGTGACGCGCTATTATTCGCCGGGGGGTCCGGGCGTGCGCACCGATGCCGCCATCTATACTGGTTATGAAATCCTGCCTTACTATGACTCCCTTTGCGCCAAGCTGACCGTCTGGGCGCGGGACTGGGATGGCGTACTGCGCCGCAGTCGACGCGCCCTGAAGGACATGGGTCTATACGGCATCAGATCGACCTTGCCCTACTATCAGGAGATACTGGATTGCCCGGAGTTCGTGGCAGGAAGGCTGGACACCACCTTCGTGGATAGACATCCCGAGTTGCTCCAGTATACCGATCAGCGTACCACGCCGGTGGCTGTCATCGTCGCCGCCGCCATTGCGGCCCGCGAAGGGCTCTAGGAGGAACATGGTCATGCAGGAGCAGGTATTCATCACGGAAACCGTGCTGCGGGATGCGCATCAGTCGCTGTTGGCAACCCGCATGCGGACCGAGGACATGCTGCCCATTTGCGACAGGCTCGACCGGGTCGGCTTCTGGTCGCTGGAGGTCTGGGGTGGTGCTACCTTTGATGCCTGCCTGCGCTTTCTCGGGGAAGATCCCTGGGAGCGTCTGCGCAAGTTGCGCGCGGCCTTGCCCAATACCAGATTGCAGATGCTGTTGCGCGGCCAGAACCTGCTGGGTTACCGGCACTATCCGGATGATGTCGTCGAGGCCTTCATCGAGCGGGCCGCAGCCAACGGCATCGACGTGTTCCGGGTCTTCGACGCCATGAATGACCTGCGCAACCTCGAAACCTCCATTCGTGCCATCAAGGACCAGGGCAGGCATGCCCAGGGCGCCATCTCCTATACCGAGAGCCCGGTGCATACGCTGGACACTTTCGTCGAAATGGCGCGGGAACTGACGGACATGGGCTGCGACAGCATCTGCGTCAAGGACATGGCAGGGCTGCTCACGCCGCAAAAGGCCTTCGAACTCTTCTCGGCGCTTCGGGCGACCACGCCCCTGCCCCTGGATTCACATAGCCATGACACGGCCGGGCTCTCGGCCCTGAACCACCTGCGCGCGATCGATGGCGGCGCGCGCATCATTGACACCGCGATTTCCTCGCTGTGTTGCGGCGCCTCGCATGCTCCCACGGAAACCATGGTCATCGCCCTGGCCGACACGGCCCATGACACCGGTCTCGACCTGGCCCTGCTGCAGGAGATCGCAGCCTATTTCCGCGAGATCCGGCGCAAGTACCAGGCGCATGAATCCGAATTCACCGGCATCGATACCAGGGTGCAGGTCAACCAGGTGCCTGGTGGCATGGTGTCGAATCTCATCAGCCAACTGCGCGATCACGGTGCCCTGGACCGTCTGGATGAGGTGCTTGCCGAGATCCCGCGGGTGCGGGCGGACTTCGGCTACCCGCCATTGGTCACGCCAACCTCGCAGATCGTGGGCACACAGGCGGTATTCAACGTCCTGTCGGGCAAGCGTTACGAGCACATCACCAATGAAACCAGAAATTACCTGCTTGGGCTCTATGGCAAGCCCAAGGGGAGGGTCGCCGCCGATCTGCAAAGATTGGCGATAGGCGATGTCCTGCCCGAAACAGGCCGGCCAGCCGATCGCCTGAGCCCTGAACTTCCCTCGCTCCGCGCACGTATCGGTGATCTGGCCAGCAGCGAGGAGGATGTCCTGAGCTATGCCCTGTTTCCGGATATTGCCACCCGTTTTTTCGAGCAAAGGTCCCATGGAAAGGCGTTTCCCGAAGCGCCCGCCCCGATTCCCGTCGATACCTCGGCCAAACAGAGGGCGCCGAACGACTTCCATGTCACGGTACACGGGGAAACCTATCATATCCGCATTCTTGGTACCGGGATCAGCCATGAGGCCCAACGCCCTTACTTCGTGAGCGTGGATGGCATGCCCGAAGAGGTCTATGTCGAGATCCTGAATGGCGCGGGGGCTCAGGCTGAAGCCCCGGCAACGGCAGCACAGGAACCAAGCCCGGCACCCCGCCGACGTGCAAGCCTGGCCGGCCATGTGACCACCTTCATGCCTGCCACCATCGTCGAGGTCCTGGTAAAGTCCGGCGATCAGGTCAAGGCCGGCGACCCGGTATTGGTGACCGAGGCCATGAAGATGGAAAGCGAGATCCATGCGCCCATTGGCGGCCGGGTTGTGGCGGTGCATGTCGCCAAGGGCGACGTCGTCAATCCTGATGAAATCCTGATCGAGATCGAATGATGCACATCAGCCGCCCGCTGATCCTGGCTTCCACCTCCCCCTATCGGCGTGCGCTCCTGGAACGGCTTGGCCTGCCCTTTACGCAGGAGCCGCCCCTGGTGGATGAGGCAGCCCTGCCTGGCGAGACGCCGGAAGCGCTGGTGCTGCGTCTGGCACGTGCCAAGGCCATGGCCGTGGCAAGCCGTCACCCGCAGGCAATCGTCATTGGCTCGGACCAGATGGCAGTGCTTGGAGAACAGATCCTGGGAAAACCCGGCAGCCCCGAGCGCGCCTGCGCACAGCTTGCAATGCTGAGCGGACAATCGGTTCGCTTCCTGACGGGGCTGGCTGTGATCTGTCAGGCCCAGGGACAGCATCTGGTCGAGATCGTGCCGTTTACAGTCCGGATACGGCAGCTGAGTACTGCCGAAATCAGTGATTACGTGGCCCGGGACAATCCCGTGGACGCCGCCGGCAGCTTCAAGTCCGAGGGCCTGGGCATTGCCCTGTTCGAGCGCATGGAAGGCGAAGACCCGACCGCCCTCATTGGTCTGCCGCTGATCCGGTTGACCCAAATGCTGGCTGACTGTGGCGCGAGGGTGCTGGGTTAGCGCCCTGCCCGCCCTTCGAGCCAGGGCAGGAGATCGGCCATGCTGGCAAGGCAGGCAATGGCGCCGCTGGCGAGCAGTTCCTCGCAGGGATTCACACCGTGCGCGACTCCCAGGGCGTCGACGCCGGCGGCCCGCGCCATCCGGATATCATGCAGCGAGTCCCCGACCATCAGCGTCTCTTCGGCGCTGACCCCATTTTCCTGCATCAATTCCAGCAGCATGTCCGGCGCAGGTTTTGACTGGCTTTCATCAGCGCAGCGCGAACTCGAAAATACCCGACAGATTCCGTGCTGCTCGAAAAGGCGCGCGAGACCCCGGCGCGCCTTGCCGGTGGCCACGGCCAGGCGGTAGCCGGCGCCATGCAGGGCCTCCAGGGTGCTCTCCACTTCGGCAAAGAACGGCATGCATTCGGGCGGCGCGGACAGAAAGCAGTCGCGATAATGATCGACGACGGTTTCCAGGGCCTCTGCGGACAGATCCGGCATGAGTTCGCTCATGGCCTCCTGAAGTCCCAGTCCGATGATGGCCCGGTAACGTTCGGGTGGCAGCACCGGCAATCCTGCCCGCTGGAAGGCAGTCTCCAGACAGGAAGTAATCAGGCCCACCGAGTCCATCAGAGTGCCGTCCCAGTCAAACACGATCAGTTCATAGCGCCTTTGCATCAGCTACTGCTCCCATCCAGCTTTTGAAGTACTGCTTGAAGTTCTTCGGGCAAGGGTGCTTCAACCATGACTCTTTCCCCTTTCACAGGATGCATGAAGTTGAGGTGGGCGGCGTGCAGAAAGAGTCGGCGCAGCCCAAGCTCGCGCAGTTCCCGATTGAATTCCGGATCACCATATTTATCGTCCCCCGCCACCGGATGACCGATACTCTGCAGATGTACCCTGATCTGATGCGTCCGGCCGGTCTCCAGTTCCGCGCGCAACAGGGCCGCGCGGCGAAACCGTTGCACCGGCACGAAACGGGTGCGAGCCGCCTTGCCTTCCGCCTCGGCCTGAACGATGCGCTCACCCGAACGCAGCGTGTTCTTGCGCAGGGCCAGATCCACGCTCTGCGCGCCTCCCTTCCAGGCGCCCTTTGCGAGCACCAGATAATGCTTGTCCATCTGCCCTTCACGCAGCTGTTCATGCAGCCCCCGCAGGGCGCTGCGTTTCTTGGCCACGATCAGGCAGCCCGAGGTTTCCCGATCCAGCCGATGTACCAGTTCCAGGAAGGGAGCATCAGGCCGGGCGGCCCGCAGGGTTTCGATGACGCCGAAGCTCAGGCCGCTGCCACCGTGGACTGCGAGACCAGAAGGCTTGTTGAGTACCAGCAGTGCGTTGTCCTCATGGAGGATGGCGGTTTCCAGGCTGGACTGCAGGCCGGCGGGTGCCTTTGGAAGGGGTTTGTCGCTGTCTGCCTGTTCACGTACCGGCGGCAGACGGACGACATCTCCTTCCAGCAGGCGGTAAGTCGCCTGGACGCGGCCCTTGTTGACGCGCACCTCGCCGGAACGAAGCATTTTATAAACATGGGACTTGGGGATGTTCTTGAAGTGTCGCAGCAGAAAGTTGTCGATCCGCTGCCCTGCCTCTTCGGCCCCGACCTGATGCTGGCGGACCTTGGTCAGAGCTCCTGGTGAAGTGGGTTGCAAAGGGCCTCCGGGCTGCCTGTTTAGTCTGCTGAGTAAATTTGCTATTCTACGTTTGCTATACTGAGATTTCGAGGGTGCTGGCCTGGTTTGTCATGCGAAAATCGCCGGCGCGCCGTATCATGCGGGAATAAGCACGGAACCGCTTAAACAATCATGATTATAATGCTGCCCTGGTCTGTGGCCTTCGATCCAGCCTCATTACCATATTGCATACTGACATTTTTTGGCGCGCTCCCTTCCGGGCCAATCGTGGCCATTACCGGAACAACAAGGTCGAGCGCAGGAGAACAATTCACATATGAAGCGCATGTTGATCAATGCCACGCATCCGGAAGAGGTGCGTGTTGCCTTGGTGGATGGCCAGAAGCTGGTAGACCTTGATATCGAGTCAGCCTCCAAGGAGCAAAAAAAGAGCAACGTTTACAAGGGGGTAGTGACGCGGGTCGAACCCAGTCTCGAAGCGGCCTTCGTCGACTATGGCGCGGAGCGCCATGGCTTTCTGCCTTTCAAGGAGATTTCCCGGGAGTATTTCCATGCTGGGCATGGTGGCGATGACAATGGCGGCGGGCGCAAGCTGCGCATTCAGGATGTCATCCGGGAAGGGCAGCAACTCATCGTTCAGGTCGAGAAGGAGGAACGTGGCAGCAAAGGTGCGGCGCTGACCACCTTCATCAGCCTGGCCGGCCGCTATCTCGTGCTCATGCCGAACAACCCCAAGGCGGGTGGCGTTTCGCGGCGCATCGAGGGCGAGGACCGGCAGCATATCCGTGAGGTGCTGGCGCAACTGCACATACCCGAGAACATGGGGGTGATTGCCAGAACCGCCGGGATCGGCAAGAACAGTGACGACCTGCAGAATGACCTGAATTATCTGGTCAGCGTCTGGACCGCCATCCGCGACTCTTCCCAGACCCGCGGGGCGCCTTTTCTGATCTATCAGGAAGGAAATGTCGTGGTGCGGGCCATCCGCGACTATTTTTCCGAGGACATTGGCGAAATCCTCATCGATTCGCAGTCTGCCCATGATGCGGCCTCCCAGTTCATGGGCTCGATCATGCCGCAGATGATCAAGCGCATCCGCCTGTACCAGGATAGCATTCCCCTCTTCTCCCGATTCCAGATCGAGCATCAGATCGAATCTGCCTTCTCCCGTGAGGTCCGGCTCGAGTCCGGTGGCGCCATCGTCATCGATCATACGGAGGCCCTGGTCTCCATCGATATCAACTCCGGTCGTGCCACCAAGGGCCAGGATATCGAGGAAACCGCGTTCAGGACCAATCTCGAAGCGGCCGAGGAGATCGCGCGCCAGGTACGCCTGCGCGACCTGGGTGGTCTGATCGTCATCGATTTCATCGACATGGGTCCTGCCAAGAACCAGCGCGAGGTCGAAAATCGCCTCAAGGAGGCATTGAAGCTGGACAAGGCCCGGGTACAGCTTGGGAGGATCTCCAAGTTCGGCCTGATGGAGATGTCCCGCCAGCGTCTGCGCCCGAGCCTGGAGGAATCCAGTCATCAGCCCTGCCCGCGCTGTAACGGCACTGGCCAGATTCGCGGCGTGGAATCGAGCGCCCTGCATATCCTACGCATCATTCAGGAAGAGGCAATCAAGGAGCGTACCGGCCAGGTTCAGGTCCAGGTGCCGATCGAGGTCGCCACTTACCTGATCAACGAGAAACGTGCTGAAATCGTCGATATCGAGATCAAGACCGGCATCAAACTGCTGCTCCTGCCGAGTGCGGAGCTGGTCACGCCGCACTACCAGCTCAATCGCCTGCGCGTGCAGGAAATGACCCAGGGCCAGTTGCCGAGCTATCAGATCATTCAGCAGGAAAGCCTGCCGGCCGAGGCAGTGCCTTTGCGGGCGGTCAAGGTTCACGAAGGGCCTGCGGTCCGGCCCGGCGATCTTGCTCCCCGGGCTCCTCTGCCTGCACGCGAGGACACCCCACCGAGCGCATCTGAACCGGCACCGGCAGCACCGGCGTTGACCATGCTTGCCAAGCCCGTGGGTCTCCTGAAACGTCTCATGAACGCGCTGCTACGCCGCCATGATCCGGACCTGCCGACAGAAGCTGCCGCGCCAACGCAGCTGCTTGCAGAGCCGGTGCCCGCGCCCGACCTGACGCAAGACATTCCAGCCTCGAGTCCGCGTCCGCGCCTGCTGGAAAACAGGGGCCCACGTCCGGACCGCCAAGCGCCGCAGGCTGGCGCGCAATATGCTCAGAAGCAGGAAAAGCGGGATACCGAAGATAAAGATGCCGGCCTGCAACCCAGAGCAAGTGCTTCTGCCGAAAGTGCTACAGAAACCAGCGAACCGTCCGAGCGTAGCGGATCACGTCGCAATCGCCGGGGGGGGCGGCGCGGCCGGGGTGGCAAGGGCGAAGTGGGTGCTGGCCAGGAATTGTCACCTGCGACCCAGGACAAGGTCTCTGAAGCGCTGCCTGAGGCCAAGGCGCATCCGCGCCAGCGGCATCAAGCGACTCCTGTGGCAGAGATGGCTGCAGTGGAGATTTCCCAGGAGGGTCGTGGAATGGCGGTTGATCAGCCTGCCCCTGCCCGGAACAAGGCCGCCGTCCAGCGTAATCGTATGAAGCCGGCCCCGGGAGATTGGCATGATCTGGAGCTGCAGGTGGAGACAGACCGGGATGAAACGCATGTCCCGGCTGCTATGGATGCTGGCGAGCACCAGGAGCTGGCGGGGCTGCCGTCTACCCTGGAATCTGCTCCCTCGTCTGAAGCTCAGGAGGGTTCAGAGATACACCCCGGTTCCACTGAACGAGCCCTGGAGACAGGGGTGGAGCAGCCCGATATCCGGAGTTCTGATGTAAATGCCCCGCCAGTACAGCCTCAGTCGCGGCAACAGGCGGAAATCCCGGATGCCCCAGGTCTGAAGCAGGATAGCGTCACGACTGCCAGCGAACCGAACTTCGAGGCTGAACAACCCGAAGAAACAGTGCCCCAGGAAACAAAGGCCGAGGAAACTAAACCCGAAACAACCCCTGCCAGGGCATTGCAGCGGACGCATTACGCACGCCGTCGCCCGCTCGCTGCAAGGGTGGGAATGCCTGCAGTGACGCAGGAAGCCGTCGATAGCGCACCGGAAAAGCCTGACATTGGGGCCAGTGCAGGCAGGGACCCCATATCTGAGGATCAGGCGACCGAAGAAGACAAGATGCCTGAAGATCAGAACCCCGACTGAGTTCGATGCAAGCAGAGGCCCGCCAAATGGCGGGCTTTCTGCTTCAGGCCTGACAAACTTGCTTGATCAGTCCCTGTGCCGCAAGTTCCAGCATATTCAGCACCTCATCGAAGTCCTGCGAGTCGCCATAGTAAGGATCAGGCACTGCCATCCCTTTCTGCGGCCCCGGGGCATAGTCCATGAAGAGTGACAGCCTGGCGGGCGCGCCAGCGGGCTGCATGGCGCGCAGGCGGCGCAGGTTTTCGGTGTCCATCGCCAGGATGTAGTCAAAGCGATGGAAATCCTCGGGGCTGACCTGGCGTCCGCGCAAGCCGGTGATATCGACACCGCGTCCAGAACAGGCCTGCTGAGCGCGCTCGTCCGGCGGCTCGCCGATGTGATAGTCGGCGGTACCGGCCGAATCGATTTCCAGCTTCAGGCTTTGCTCTGCGGCGAGATGACGCAGGACGCCTTCGGCCATGGGTGAACGGCAGATATTGCCGAGGCAGACGAAGAGAATTCTGATCGTATGTGATGGAGTCTGAGTCATGCAAAGGGCTCGCATTATGGCAATCCCTGCCAGTCTAGCTGCACTGGCAGGGACTTGTCATCGCTCAGCTGCTGGCGAACTCAACTTGCGCGGGCGCGCGCCGGTTGCTTGCCCAGCGATGAAGGATCGACGCCCAGCAGGAGCTGTTCCAGCCGCCGCAGTTCATCGCGGGTCCTGGCCGCTTTCTCGAACTCGAGATTCTTCGAGTGCTCGTACATTTCCTGCTCCAGGCGCTTGATGCTGCGGGCCAGACCCAGGGCATCCGTCGGCGTGGCATAATCGCCCGCTTTCTCGGCGGCGCGGGCCTTCGGTGCGCCCGGCTTGCGGGCATAGACGCCCTCGATCAGGTCGGCCACCGGCTTGATGATGCCCTGCGGGATGATGCCATTGGCGGTATTGAATTCGATCTGCTTGTTGCGACGCCGCTCGGTTTCCTCCATGGCGCGCTGCATGGACGCCGTGATCCTGTCGGCATAGAGGATCGCACGGCCCTGCAGATTGCGGGCCGCGCGGCCGATGGTCTGGATTAGGGAGCGATCGGAGCGCAGGAAGCCTTCCTTGTCGGCGTCAAGAATGGCGACCAGGGCCACTTCGGGCATGTCCAGACCCTCGCGCAGCAGGTTGATGCCAATCAGCACGTCAAAACTGCCGGCGCGCAGGTCGCGAATGATCTCCACGCGTTCTACGGTGTCGATGTCTGCGTGTAGATAGCGCACCCGGATGCCAAGGTCGCTCAGATAGTCCGTGAGGTCCTCGGACATACGTTTGGTCAGGGTGGTGACCAGGACCCGGAAACCCGTGCTGACGGTGGCGTGGATCTCGCCGATCAGGTCATCGACCTGATTGCGGGCCGGACGCACTTCCACCAGGGGGTCCACCAGACCGGTCGGGCGCACCACCTGCTCGACGATCTGGCCGGAGTGGTTCATCTCGTAAGTGCCGGGGGTGGCCGAGATGAAGATGGTCTGCGGCATCAGACCCTCGAATTCCTCGAATTTGAGCGGGCGGTTGTCCATGGCTGATGGCAGCCGGAAACCATATTCCACCAGGGTCTCCTTGCGCGAGCGGTCGCCCTTGTACATGCCGCCCACCTGCGGCACGGTGACATGCGACTCGTCGATGAAGAGCAGCGCGTTGGCGGGCAGATAATCGAGCAGGGTCGGCGGCGGGGCACCGGCGGGACGGCCCGAAAGATAACGTGAGTAGTTCTCGATGCCGGAGCAATAGCCGAGCTCCGCCATCATCTCCAGATCAAAGCGGGTGCGCTGATCCAGACGCTGGGCTTCGAGTTCCTTGCCGGCGGCGCGCAGTTGCGCCAGGCGCTCGCGCAGTTCGTCCTTGATCAGGCCGATCGCGCCCTTGAGCACGGTTTGCGAGGTCACGTAGTGGGTCTTTGGATAGACCGTGTAGCGGGCCAGCTTCGCGATGCGCGCGCCGGTGAGCGGATCGAAGAGGCTGAGCTGCTCGATCTCGTCGCCAAAGAGCTCCACCCGCAGGGCCTCGCCCTCGCTTTCCGCGGGATAGATATCGATGACGTCGCCATGCACGCGGAAGGTACCGCGCTTCAGTTCCGTGTTGTTGCGGGTATACTGCAGCTCGGAAAGCCGCTTTAATATGGCCCGCTGGTCGATCAGGTCGCCCTGGCGCAGATGCAGGATCATCTGGTGATAGGCGCCGGGGTCACCGAGACCATAGATCGCCGAGACGGTGGCGACGATGATCACGTCGGGGCGCTCGAGGATGGCCTTGGTGGCCGACAGGCGCATCTGCTCGATGTGCTCGTTGATCGAGGCATCCTTCTCGATGAAGGTGTCCGAGGACGGCACATAGGCTTCCGGCTGGTAGTAATCGTAGTAGCTGACGAAGTATTCCACCCGGTTGTCGGGAAAGAAATCGCGCATCTCGGCATAGAGCTGTGCTGCCAGGGTCTTGTTCGGCGCCATGATCATGGCGGGGCGGCCGGTGCGGGCGATCACGTTGGCCATGGTGAAGGTCTTGCCCGAACCGGTCACGCCCAAAAGGGTCTGGAAGGCCTCGCCGTTGTTCAGGCCGTCGAGCAGTTTGCGGATCGCCTCGGGTTGATCGCCACGCGCTTCAAATTGGCTCTTGAGTTCAAAATTTTTCGTCATATCATTAGGCGGTTTTAACGCCTTATCAGGGTGCCCCCGGGGCACGGAATCAGGGAGATCTTTGCTTGGACACTTTTCTTTCCCGTCGGGTTCAGGCCATCAAGCCCTCGCCCACCCTCGCGGTGACAGCGAGAGCGGCCCGCCTGCAGGCGGAAGGCCGGGATATCGTGAGCCTGGGCGCCGGGGAACCGGACTTCGACACGCCGGACTATATCAAGGAAGCCGCCATCAGGGCCATCCGCGAGGGCTTCACCAAGTATACCGCAGTGGATGGCACGCCGGGTCTCAAGCAGGCGATTGTCGAAAAATTCGCCCACGACAATGATCTGCACTTCAGCCCGGCGCAGGTGCTGGTGTCCGTCGGCGGCAAGCAAAGCTTCTTCAATCTGTGTCAGGCCCTGTTGAATCCGGGTGACGAGGTCATCGTGCCGGCGCCCTATTGGGTATCCTACACCGATATCGTCATTCTCGCCGAAGCCACGCCGCGCGTGGTCGAGACTGACATGGACAGCGGCTTCAAGGTGAGGCCGGCACAACTGGCCGCAGCGATCACGCCCCGGACAAAATTGCTGGTACTGAACAGCCCCTCGAACCCGACCGGCTCGGCCTACACCGCCGATGAACTGGCAGCTCTTGGGGAGGTGCTGCGTGCGCATCCACAGGTGCTGATCGCTACGGACGACATGTACGAGAAGATCCTCTTCACCGAGGCGCCCTTCGTGAACATCGCCAATGTCTGCCCTGACTTGTTGCCGCGCACCGTGGTCATGAACGGGGTGTCCAAGGCCTATGCCATGACCGGCTGGCGAATTGGCTATTGCGCCGGGCCAGAGCCCCTGATCAAGGCCATGACCAAGGTTCAGTCGCAGAGCACCTCCAACCCGACCTCCATCGCCCAGAAGGCGGCGGAAGCCGCCCTGCGCGGGGATCAGTCGGTGCTGGAGCCGATGGTGCGGGCCTTCCGGGAGCGCCACGATTATGTCGTGGAGCGCCTGAACCGGATGCCGGGCGTGCGTTGCCTTGAGTCCCAGGGCACCTTCTATGCCTTTCCATCCTTTCACCGGGTCATTGCCGAGCGTGGCCTGAAAAATGATCTGGAACTGGCCGAAGAGTTGCTGGAAAAGGCCGGGGTTGCCCTGGTGCCGGGTTCCGCCTTCGGGGCCGAGGGCTATCTTCGCATTTCCTTTGCCACCAGCATGGAGAACCTGCAAAAGGCGCTGGACCGCATCGAAGGCTTTCTCGGAAGCTGAGGAATCCACGCCAGATCAGGACCCGGAACCCCGCTCGCCAGTATTTTCGCCGAGACTGTCGAGCAGGTAGCTCAGCCAGCGGTCGCTCAACTGTTCCTGGGGACTGTTCTGGGACAGGCGGGCGCCGAGATTGTCGAAATCCACATCGAAGAGTGGTTGGTTCTGGTTGAAGCAGGAGAACACGATGCGCCTGGTCTGACCGCTGTCGCGCTCCTCATGGCGGCACAGGCACTGCGCGCAGATCTCCTTCATCATGCACTGCATCGGGCTGTTGACGCCGGCGTAGGCCCGCACGCCCGATTTCAGGTAAGGCGCCATAGGGCCTGTGAGCAGGTCGGCACTCAGGCGCATCATCTTCGCCGAGCCCAAGGCCCAGATCACATCCGCCGACGCCAGGATCTCCTGGGCATCGTCCAGCCGGCCCGCCAGACAGCGGGAGGCCAGATCCTCGGGGCTATCATGCAGACGCTCGTCGCCAGCACGCAGCCCACAGGGCAGCTCACCCTGTTCCAGGGACCAGAAGATCCGGTCACAGGCGGCCTCCAGGCGATCCTGCCAGAAGATCTCCTCGCTAGTTTCAAAACAGCCAAAGAAGGTCACGTGATTGCCGGCCGCCCGCCAGACAGGCCCCACCGCGCTCAACAAAAATATCGCCCGACGCCCGCCCATGACGACGATGCGTTGGTTTTCCGGGATCGGCATGGCCGTGCCGGTCGGGCCCATGAGCACCAGCGGATCACCGGGCTTGAGCCGGCTGATCAGGCGGCTACTGGCGCCAACCTCCAGCACTACCAGGCTCAACTCCCCCCGTTCAGGATCAGCGCCCGCGCCACTCAGTGCCAGGGCCTCCATCTGCAGGCGGGTGCCGTTGACCAGGGGTGACTGCGCCTCATAATTCTGCACACGGAAAAAATGCCCTGGCTGCCACTTGCGCGCCTGTTGCGGCGCATGCAGCACCAGTTCCACCACATTCGGCGCCAGACGGTTCAGGCGCAATACGCGCGGACTCAGGCGTTCGCTCAAGCCAGCGCGAAAGTGCTCGAATTCCTCGGGATCTCCCGGAATGTCCAGACGGTCCTGAAAGATCCTGCGGATCTCAAGCGCCCCCTGCTTGCCCGAGGCCATGGCATCGACCACGCTGCCGTGAAACAGCGGATGGCAGTCGCCATAGATGCTGACGCCTATCTGCGAGGTCTGGAAGCCCATGCGCGGATCCTTGGCATGGCTGTCCAGCGGCGCGGGTATCAAGCCATCGTCTTCCACCCGGAAAGGTACGTAGTAGCGACCATGCATGGCGAAGGTGCCCGGATATTCGCGCTCATAGACGGTGTTGGGCGTCGCCCCGGCGGCCACCAGCACGGTGCGCGCGGGCAGGCGCAGCATCTCGCCACTGCCCACCCAGCGGCCATCGCCAACCTCCATCTGTTTTTCAAGGCGTAGGCCGGCCACGTGGCCGTACTGGTCCAGTTCCGCTTCCACCGGACTCAGGGCCTCGGCGTAGTAGATTCCCTCCTCCAGCGCCTTGCTGACTTCATTATCGCTGCGCAGGTAGGCCGGCGAGGCACGCATGGCGCGGCGGAAGGCGACGGTCACCCCACCCCATTGGCGCAACAGCGACAGGAAATCCGGCGCGCGCTGCTCGGTGGCGGCCCGCGCCCGTTCTGCCCGCACTGCCTGGCCATGCGCCAGGAATTCGTCGAGGATCTCGCGCTCCAGCGGCGGCAGATCCTCGGGCGCGCCCACCAACTCAAAGCGATCCAGCACTTTTTCCACCTGGCGGATGTAGTAGGCCTGCGCCTCGGTCGCGGTGTCGATGCCGGTCAGCCCGCCGCCGATCACCACCAGCGGCAGGCGGATCTGCAGGTTGGCGAGGCTTTCGCGCTTGGCAGCACCTGTCAGTTGCAGGGCCATGAGAAAATCATTGGCCTGGCGCATGCCGCGCGCGAGCCCTTGGTGCATCGGGATGACGGTGGGCTTGCCCGCGCCCGGCGCCAGGGCGACGTGATCGAAACCGAGCGACCAGGCATCCTCCAAAGTGAGCGTGCCCCCGAAGCGCACGCCGCCATGGACCGCGAAGTGCTGACGCCGCTGCAGGGCGACGTTGATCACCTTGAGAAAATTCTTGTTCCAGCGCACCGTGATGCCGTACTCGGCCACGCCGCCAAAGCCGGTCATCTGCCGCTTGTCGAGATCCTCGTAAAGCACATTGATGTCACGAATGGGGTGTGGAGGCTGGCCCGGACGATATACCAGCTCCTGAGGCAATGGCTCGATCTTGAGGCCATCGATCAGGACCACGCCGAAGCCGGCATTGAGAAGATGCTGGGACAGGTTGAAACCGGCGGGACCGGCGCCGACCACCAGGACCTTGATGCCGTTATAGGCGGCAGGTACTGGATAGTCGCGGCGCAGCGGGTTCCAGCGTGTCAGCAGGCTGTAGATTTCAAAGCCCCAGGGCATGGCCAGCGCATCGGTGAGGATGTTGGTCTCAATGAAGGGAATGTCCACCGGTTCCTGCTTTTGATAGATGCAGGACTTCATGCAGTCATTGCAGATGCGGTGCCCGGTGGCGGGACACAGGGGGTTGTCGATCATGATCACGGAAAGGGCCCCGAGATTCAGTCCCTCGCGCTTGAGTACGTGGCTCTGGGAAATCTTTTGACCCAGGGGGCAGCCGGTCAGGGTCTCGCCAAGCGGATTGACGCGTAGGCCGTGATCACCGCCCTGGCCTTTTTCCGGAAAGCCCTTGCTGCAGAAATCCCCCTCATGCTGGTGGCAATAGACGCAATAATGCACATGATCCAGGGAGCGGCGCAGATTGCGGTAGCTGTTGTCGGTCAGGGAAAAGCCTTCGCGATTGCGCCGCCGATCAGGCGGGCCTTCAAGGCGCCCATAGGGATCGTCGGGGACCGGGTCAGCTTCCACCAGACGCATGAAATTCAGCCGTTTTGGCAGGTCCAGACTGCGCCAGCCGGCGGTTGCAGCCTTGCCCTCCGGGGAATTCAGGGCATGCCAGGTCCAGTCGGCGATGAAATCAAGCAGGGCGCGATCATCGGATTCCTTCGCCAGCAGCCAGCGATCGGCCATGGCCAGTTCAGGATCGCTTGCCGCAAGTTCCTCGGCAAAGGGCAGGCTCAGGCTGGCAAAATCGCCCGGCGGCGGACTGCGGCGTTTGGCGACGGCTTTCACCAGTTCCGCCTTGAACAGGAAGACGGGATCCTGCTGCTGCACCTGAAACGTCCCGGCATCGCGTGCGGGCATGATGCCAAACAGGCTGGCGAGAAAATCGTCGAGCAGCCGGCCGGCATCGATGAGAATGGCCGAGCTCTCCGTCTCCGGCATTTCGGGGTCACGACGATAGCGACGCAAGCCCTCGCCAAGTGCCGGATCGGCCTCATCCACGAGGGCGAGAAAGGCGGCGTCCAGCCGCAGCATGCCCTCCCGGATGAAGAGATCGGCGTATTTCAGGCCGGGTAGATTCAGCTGCAGTGCTTCATTCAAACATCACCTCCACGTTTTGCGCGACCTTGACTGCCCGTTCGCGCGCCTCGTCGGTATCGCGGCCCATGGCCAGTGCCACGCCCATGCGGCGACGCTCGCTCGCCACTGGTTTGCCGAACAGCCGGATCCGTGACTCGGGGACCATCAGCGCCTGTTCGAGCCTGCCATACCGCGGCGCCCAGCCACGGCCCTGGCCATAGATGACCGCGGAAGCCGCTGGCCCCAATTGCTTAGGGGCGACCGGCAATCCCAGAATGGCGCGCAGATGGATCTCGAACTCGCTCATGTCCTGGCTGGCCAGGGTCACCAGGCCCGTGTCGTGCGGGCGCGGGCTCAATTCGCTGAAGATCACCTCATCCCCGCGCACGAACAATTCCACGCCATAGATCCCGTAGCCGCCAAGATTGTCGGTGATGATCTGCGCGATCTCCTGGGCGGTGCGCAGGGCCTTGTCGGACATGATCTGCGGTTGCCAGGACTCGACATAATCACCATGCTCCTGGCGGTGGCCGATGGGCTCGCAGAACACCGTGCCAAAGGCTGTACGCGCGGTCAGCAGGGTGATTTCATAATCGAAGTCCACCCTGCCCTCGATGATGACGCGCTGACCGGCTACCCGTGCCCCGGTGGCGGCATAGGACCAGGCGGCCGACACCTCATCGGGGCTGCGGATCAGGCTCTGGCCCTTGCCGCTGCTCGACATGATGGGTTTGACGAAACAGGGATAGCCCAGGGCCTCGACGGCCTCGCGCAGCCCGGCTTCGCTGTCGGTAAAGCGATAGGGCGAGGTCGGCAGGCCAAGTTCCTCGGCGGCGAGACAGCGGATACCCTCGCGGTTCATGGTCAGGCGCACGGCGCGTGCGCTAGGTACCACGGTCGCCAGTCCTTGCGCCTCGATATGCGCGAGAATATCCGTGTTGATCGCCTCGATTTCCGGTACGATGAGGTCCGGGCGCTCACGCTTCACCAGGGCCAGCAGGGCATCGGCATCAGTCATGTCCAGCACCAGACTGCGATGCGCCACCTGCATGGCAGGCGCATTGGCGTAACGGTCCACCGCAAGGACTTCGACGCCCAAGCGCTGTGCTTCGATGACGAATTCCTTGCCGAGCTCTCCGCTGCCGAGCAGCAGAATGCGTGTGGCGCTGGCGGATAGCGGCGTACCGATCTTCATGTCTACCTCGTGGAATTTTAGTGAGGCTTTCAAGTCTATCCGTAAAGCACGGACAGTTCATACCACTAAGGTTTGCAGGTTGCCACTTTGGTTCGATAATGATTCATTATAGAATCATTTTATAAGTACTCTCCCGATATGGAGGTTCCAACATGCAGATTGGCATCGTGGGTCTGGGTCGCATGGGCGGAAATATGGCGCGTCGCCTGCGCCGGGGCAATGCCGACGTGGTGGCTTACAACCGTAGCGCCGCACTGACCGACAGCATGGCCCAGGAGACAGGTCTGGTGGCGGCACACAGCCTGCAGGAGCTGGTGGACAAGCTGCCCGCGCCGCGCATCATCTGGCTGATGCTGCCAGCCGGCGAGGCGACCCAGAACCACATCGATCAACTGCTCCCGTTGCTCTCCAAGGGGGACATCCTGGTGGATGGCGCCAATGCCTTCTACAAGGATTCCATGCTTCGGAGCGAAATGCTGGCCAAGCATGGCATCGATTTCATGGATGCCGGCGTCTCCGGCGGCATCTGGGGCCTGGAAAATGGCTATGCCCTGATGGTGGGCGGCAAACCCGAGGTGGTTGCGCGGGTCGAGCCCTTCATCAGGATCCTGGCGCCCGGCCCGGACAAGGGCTGGCTGCATTGCGGGCCGGCAGGCAGCGGGCACTTCGTCAAGATGGTCCACAACGGTATCGAGTACGGCATGATGCAGGCCTTTGCCGAGGGCTTCGCGTTACTGCATGGGCGCAAGGATTTCGACCTCGATCTCGCAAAGATTGCCGAAATGTGGCGCCACGGCAGCGTGGTGCGCAGCTGGTTGCTGGATCTGACGGCGGAATTCCTGCAAAAAGGCCAGGGGCTGGAGGATATCGCGCCGGTGGTGGCCGATTCCGGCGAAGGTCGCTGGACGGCGATGGAATCCATCGAGCAGGGCGTGCCCGCCCCGGTGATCAGCCTGGCGCTGGCCATGCGTTTCGCCAGCCAGGGGCACTTTGATTACGAGGCCAAGCTGCTGGCCATGATGCGCAAGGGTTTTGGCGGCCATGCCGTGACCAATGCCCCGGTGATGGATCTCAGCCCCGGGGGTGAGGGATGATCGAAGGCGCCTGCCATTTCGTGATCTTTGGTTCCACGGGCAATCTGGCTACCAAGAAGCTGCTCCCTGCCCTTTATCACCTGGAACAGGCCGGCCGGCTGCCGCCGGACCTGACCTTTTTCGCTTTCGGCCGGCGCGAGTGGGACACTGCTGCCTGGAATGCCCACATGCAGGAGGTACTCCAGAAGCGGCTCAGGAACTTCGATGCCGCCTTGTTTGGCAAATTTTGCAAGCGCTTCAGCTATGTCCGCGGCGAGCTCGATAATGCCGATTCCTATCAGGAGCTTGCCTATCGCCTGGGGAAGACGGAAATCACCACGCCGAGCAACACTATCTTTTACCTGGCTATCAAGCCCACGGAATTTGGCGAGGTGGTCAGCAATCTCGGTGCCGTAGGCCTCAACAAGGACAAGGGCAAGCATCGCATCGTCATCGAAAAGCCCTTTGGCGATGACCTGGAAAGCGCGCTGATGTTGAACGAACGCCTGCACAAATACTTCAACGAGGACCAGATCTACCGCATCGATCACTACATGGGCAAGGAAACGGTGCAGAATCTCATCGTATTCCGCTTCGCCAATCTCATGATCGAGCCGCTATGGAACCGCAACTTCATCGATCACGTGCAGATCACCGTGGCCGAGGACATCGGCATCGAGAACCGGGCGGATTACTACGACCGCGCCGGCGCCCTGCGCGACATGATCCAGAACCACCTGATGCAGCTCCTGACCCTAGTGGCCATGGAGCCTCCGGCGGCCCTGGAGGCCGATGCCGTGCGCGATGAAAAGGTGAAGGTGCTACGCTCCATCCGGCCCATCCCGCGTCGCGCCATTCACGCCCAGGCCCTGCGCGCGCAGTATGGTCCGGGCCACATCAATGGCCAGGGGGTGGCAGGCTACCAGGAAGAGCCAGGTGTCGAAGCTAACTCCGTCACCGAGACTTACGTCGCCCTGAAACTGTATATCGACAACTGGCGCTGGCGTGGCGTGCCCTTTTATCTGCGCACCGGCAAGCGCCTGGCCAAGCAGGCTTCGGGCATTGCCCTCCGTTTCAGGCAACCGCCCCAGCAATTGTTCCGTGAAACCCCCATCGAGAGCATCGAACCGAACTGGATCACTTTTTCCATCCAGCCCACGGAAACCATCAAAGCAGAGTTGCAGGTACGCCTGCCGGGCCTGGAAATGGATACCCGCACCGCACACTTGAATGCCTCCTATCGCATGGACAGCGAACAGCCGCTGGATGCCTACGAGGCCTTGCTGCTGGATGTCGTCGAGGGTGATCGCACCCTGTTCATCCGCTTCGACGAGGTGGAATGGGCCTGGCGGGTGGTGGATCCCATTCTCAAGAACTGGTCGCAGGAACGCGAATTCATCCACACCTATCCTGCCGGATCCTGGGGGCCGCCAGAGGCCGCAAGGCTCTTTGACAGTGAGGATCAGAGCTGGCGCAACGAGTTCTGAACATGCAGACCGCGACTGAGCAGCTACGACGCTGGCATCTGTATCCGGATGCCGACATGCTGGTCCGGCATGCCGCAGCCGCCATCGGGCGTATTGCGCATGAAGCCCTTTCCACTCACGGAGATTTCCATCTGGTGCTGGCCGGCGGCAGCACGCCCATTGCCATTTACAAGGCGCTGCGCGAGCTGGACACCGACTGGTCTGCCTGGCACCTCTACTGGGGTGATGAACGCTGCCTGCCGATCAATGAGGCCGAGCGCAACAGCCGCATGGCCTTTGAGGCCTGGCTGGATCATGTGCCTGTTCTCGCCTCACAGGTCCACCCCATGCCTGCGGAACTCGGTGCCGAAGCCGCCGCGAGTGCATATGCCAGGCTGCTGACCGAGGCAAAACGGCTGGATCTCATTCATCTGGGGCTTGGCGAGGACGGCCATACCGCCAGCCTGTTTCCAGATCACGACTGGGGCGAGGCAACGGATGCACCGCTGGTGTTGCCGGTGCACGACTCGCCCAAGCCGCCGCCAGACCGGGTCAGCATGAGCGCGCGCGCCCTGAGCCAGTCGCCACAGGTTTTCATGTATGTGACGGGTAAAGGCAAGCGGGATGCCATCAGGCGCTGGCGCGCCGGGGATAACATTCCGGCCAGTGCCATCAAGCCAGCCCAAGGTATCGACATCTGGCTGGATGAGGCGGCCTGGCCGGGATAAAGGGGCTCAAAGCCCCCGGATGGTCTTCATTTCATCGAGATACTTGCGTGTCAGCACCTTGCTTTCCTCCACGGCCGGCTGGTCAAAGGCATCGATCCCCATCAGTTCGGCGACCACCACAGTTTCCACTTCCAGCAGGATGATCAGCTCGCCGATGGCGAAGGCATCGCCCTGCAGCAGGCTCAGGGTGCGGTTGGGCCGGCCACGACGGCTGAGCGTCTCGCGGGTACCCAGGAATTCCGCGCCGAACAGTTCGCCGGTGGTATGCCCCACCAGGGGCTTGACCGCGGGCAGGTCGGCAAAACGGGTCGGGATGCGCTCGCCGGCGGTGAGCAGGTCGGGCGAGGTCAGGAAGGTGAACTGCTTGTCGGAAGGGCCGTCGAGAAAGAGCTGCAACTGACTGTGCTGATCCGTCACGCCCTTAGCGCTGACCGGCGTCAGCCCGCGCTCGCGCCCCTGGGGATCGTGCTTGCCAAGACTCTCCGCCCAGAGTTGCCGGTACCAGTCCACCACCAGGGTCAGGTGATCGGAATAGGGCATCCACTGACTGATGGTCTTGCCATTTTCCGCCAGAAGATACTGCGCGGCCCCCTGCCAGAGCCCGGGATTCTCGCGGATGTCCTTTTGGCAGCAACGATCCGCCATGGCGCGTGCGCCTTCCATGACGCCATCGATATCCACGCCCGCCAGATAGGCCGGCAACAGGCCCACCGCTGACAGCACCACATAGCGCCCCCCCACGGCGGGATGCGGAATGACCGGGATTTCCAGGCGCTCGGCAATCTGCTGCAGGGCGCCCTTGGGCTCTTCCGTGATCACCAGCACATGTTCATGCACGCACTGGGCACCAAGTTCGCGCTCCATGCGCGGCAATACCGTCAGGAACTGGGCAATGGTCTCAGCGGTATTGCCGGATTTGGAGATGACGATCAGCAGGGTCTCGTTCCAGTCGATGCGGTCCAGGGACTCCAGCGTGATCGGATCGACATTGTCATAGAAGCGCACCCGGCGGCGGTCATTGCGCCGGCCGAGGGTCTGCACCAGCATGTTGCCGCCCAGCGACGATCCGCCGATGCCAAAGACGATGAACCTGGTGAAACGCTTGAGCATCCTGTTGCCGAGCGTCTTGATCTCGTCCAGGTCGGTCTGGAATGGCAGGCCCAGAAAGGAAGGTTCCTTGCCATCACGCCAGATGCGCAACCGTTCGCGCAGGCCATCCAGCCGGTCACCCTGTGCGATCAGGTCTTCCTCACGGATGCCATGCTCGCCCACGGCCGATGCCATGAAGTTGTCACTGTTGATGGAAATCCGGCTGAAAATGCTCACCTACCCCTCCTGTTGTGGTTTTAGAATCAATCCTGCGAGTGGTGGTAAATCCAGGCAAAGGGAATAGGGAAAACCCATCCATTCCTGACTGTCTGCCTGCAGCGTGCCACCATTGCCGGCATTGCTGCCCGCGTAATAGCCTGAGTCGCTGTTGAAGATCACGGCATAGGTCCCGCCCTGTGGTACGCCGATACGATAATTTGGACGCGGCACGGGCGTAAAGTTCAATACCACGACGAGGATCTCGCCGGCGGTGTCGCGTCGTAGGTAAGCCAGCACCGAATGATGCGCATCATTGCTGTCGATCCACTGGAATCCCTGCTGCGAGAAGTCCTGCTCATGCAGGGCGGGTTCGCGCATGTACAGATGATTCAGGTCGCGGGAAAGCCGCTGGATGCCCTCGTGCCAATGTCGTGAGAGCAGATCCCAATGCACGCTGCCCGATACCTGCCATTCAGCCCCCTGTCCGATTTCGTTGCCCATGAAATTGAGCTTCTTGCCCGGATGGGTGTATTGGTAAGTAAAGAGCAGTCGCAGATTGGCAAACTTCTGCCAGGCGTCGCCCGGCATCTTGTCCAGCAGCGAGCGCTTGCCATGGACCACTTCGTCATGCGAGAGCGGCAGCACGAAATTCTCGTTATAGGCGTAGATCTGGCTGAAGGTGATCTCGTTGTGATGATACTGCCGGTGAATCGGGTCCTGGCTCATGTAGCGCAAGGTATCGTTCATCCAGCCCATGTTCCACTTCATGCTGAAGCCCAGCCCGCCAATGTAGGTCGGGCGCGAGACCATGGGCCAGGCGGTGGACTCCTCGGCAATGGTCACCGCGCCCGGATGGCGCTCGTGCACGAAGACGTTCATGTCACGCAGGAAATCGATGGCCTCGATATTTTCGCGCCCGCCAAAGCGGTTGGGCAGCCACTCCCCCGCCTTGCGGGAATAATCGAGATAGAGCATGGAGGCCACGGCATCCACCCGCAGGCCGTCGATGTGAAACTCGGAAAGCCAGTAATGCGCGTTGGCGAGCAGGAAGCTCCTGACCTCGTTGCGGCCATAGTTGAAAATGTAGGTCCCCCAGTCCTGATGCTCACCCAGGCGAGGGTCTTCATGTTCATAGAGGGCCGTGCCATCGAATCGCGCCAGCGCCCAGGCATCCTTTGGGAAATGGCCCGGCACCCAGTCGAGGATGATGCCGATGCCGGCCTGATGGCAGCGGTCCACAAAGTCGCGGAAATCATCCGGGCTGCCATGGCGGCTGGTCGGCGCAAAATAGCCCGTCACCTGATAGCCCCAGGACTCATCCAGCGGATGTTCAGCAACGGGCATGAGCTCAATATGCGTGTAACCCATCTCCTTGACGTATGGGATGATCTGGTCGACGATTTCCCGATAGCTCAGTGTACGCCCACCCTCCCCTCGCCGCCAGGAACCCAGATGCACCTCATAGCAGGAAATCGGCGTGGTCTGCCAGTCCCAACTGGCACGTGCCTGCATCCACTGCCCGTCCTGCCAGTCGTAATGGCTGGAAAAGACCTCGGCGGCGGTGCCGGGCCGGTGCTCGAACCGGCTGCCATAAGGGTCGGTCTTGAGGAAAACGGCCCCCGAATGGCGGTTGCGGATCTCGAACTTGTAGCGTGCGCCGGGTTCCAGGCCAGGAATGAATAGTTCCCAGACCCCGCTGCTGCCATGCGAGTACATCGGATGCACGCGGCCATCCCAGCGATTGAAGTCACCCACCACGCTGACCCGTTCGGCATTCGGCGCCCAGACGGCGAAGCGGACGCCATGGATACCCTCTTGCTCCACGACATGGCCACCCAAGGTCCTGTATGCTTCCCAAAGTCGGCCCTCGGCAAAGAGATGCAGATCGAAAGCGGATATCTCTGGAGAAAAGCAATAGGGATCGAAGGATTCGTGGAGATGACCGTCAGCTTCCCAGCGCAATCGATATGGCCTGCTCAGTGCCTCAGGCCGGACCAGTTCAAACAAGCCTGCCGGATGCCGCCTTTCGAGCGGCTCCCACCCAGCAGGTCCCGCCACCTCCACCCGGCTGGCATGCGGAAGAAAAGTCCGGATGATCCATTTTTTCTGATGCTGGTGCTGGCCAAGGAAGGAAAAGGGATCGTGGTGCCTTGCGTCGATGATTGCCTGAAGCTGGGAATCCATGCACTTCCTTCCGAAGGGAATTTTTGTTATCCAAAGGGAGTCATTGAAAAGCCCTGGGCAAGGGATCTCAATCGGACCTTTGGGCTATTTTTTATGGATCGCTTTGAGCTATAACTAGATTTTATTTATATAACTTTCGTACGATAGGGGGAAACAGCTCGCATGCTCATGCCGGATTCCGCACGTTTCGTCAGTATCCTCACACAAAACACCGTAGCCCTGATTCTCGCTGGAGGGCGCGGCAGCCGACTCAAGCAACTCACCGACTGGCGCGCCAAGCCAGCCGTCCCCTTCGGTGGCAAGTTTCGCATCATCGACTTTCCATTGTCCAATTGTCTGAACTCCGGCATCCGCAAGATCGGCGTGGTCACCCAGTACAAGGCGCACAGCCTCATTCAGCACATCCAGCGGGGCTGGGGATTCCTGCGCGGTGAGTTCGGCGAGTTCGTCGAGATCATGCCCGCCCAGCAACGCCTGGCGGAAAGCTGGTACAAGGGAACGGCAGACGCCGTTTATCAGAATATCGACATCCTGCGTTCCTATCACCCGAAATTCGTGCTGGTGCTGGCCGGTGACCACATCTACAAGATGGATTATGGCCAGATGCTGGCCAGCCATGTGAATTCACAGGCGGACCTGACCGTTGGCTGCATCGAGATGCCTGCCAATGAAAGCACCTCCTTCGGGGTCATGACCGTGGATGAAAAAGACCGCATCACGGGATTCCAGGAAAAGCCGAAAGATCCAACCCCGATCCCGGGCCAGCCGGATCGCATCCTTGCCAGCATGGGCATCTATGTCTTCAATGCGGATTTTCTCTATGAGCAACTGATTCGCGATGCCCAGGAATCCGAGTCACAGCATGACTTTGGCATCAATCTGATCCCGCACATTGCCTCCAGATACAAGGTCCAGGCCCATCGGTTCGGCAACCAGCGGCATGACGAAAGCGGATTCCTCTCCAATTACTGGCGCGACGTGGGTACCGTGGATGCCTATTGGGAGGCCAACATGGAGCTGACGCGTGTCACGCCCGAGCTGAGCCTCTATGATCGCAACTGGCCCATCTGGACCTATCAGGAACAGTTGCCGCCAGCGAAGTTCATCTTCGACGAAGAGGACCGACGCGGCATGGCCACCGACTCGATGATCTCGGGCGGCTGCATCGTCAGCGGCGCGAGGGTGCGGAACTCACTGCTGTTTTCCAATGTCATCGTGGAGAGTGGCGCCCAAATAGATGAGGCGGTCATTCTGCCCAATGTGCGGATTGCCGAGAACGCCAGATTGCGGCGGGTGATCATCGACAAGGGCACGCTGATCCCGGCCGGGCTGGTGGTTGGAGAAGATCCGGAAGAGGATGCGCGTCGATTCCACCGATCCGAAAAGGGCATCACGCTGATCACCCCGGAGATGCTGGGTCAACCACTGCATGCAGCGCCCCGCTAGAGGCGTTTACCGCGACGGCCATGTCGCCGAGGATCTTTCATGTCACCTGAGCGCAAGCTGAAGGTCGTTTTCTGTTGGCACATGCACCAACCCGAGTACCGACAGATGAGCAGTGGCGATTTTGCCCTGCCCTGGACCTATCTGCACGCCCTCAAGGATTACACCGACATGGCCTGGCACCTGGAGCAGGTGCCGGGTGCCCGGGCCGTGGTCAATTTCGTGCCTATCCTGCTCGACCAGCTCGCGGATTACTGCCAGCAATTTGAAAACGGCAACTTTCGCGATCCCCTGCTCAGGGCTTTGGCCCTGCCGGATCTCGGCACTCTCGGTCAGGATGACAGAAGGCAGCTTCTATCGAGCTGCTTTCGCGCCAACCAGGAACATCTGATTGATCCCTTTCCGGGCTACCGTCACCTGCAGCAGCTTTATCAGCATACCGTGGAGAGCGATGCGGACAGCCTGGAGTATCTGTCTGTTCAATATTTTGCGGATCTGGTCACCTGGTATCACCTTGCCTGGACCGGCGAGACCGTGCGCCGCAGTCATCCTGAAATCATCTCGCTCATGGCCAAGGGCCATGGATTCACGCCAGCGGACCGGCAGCAGCTCATCCACATCTACGGACAGGTATTCGCGGACCTGATCCCGCGCTACCGGCGGCTCGCGGATTCAGGGAAGATAGAGCTTTCGACAACACCTTATTTTCATCCCATTCTACCCTTGTTGCAGGATCTCAAAGTTGCAGCGGAAAGCCTGGATGCCCCGCTCCCGGCAAGGGAGGCCTATCCTGGAGGCATCGAGCGCGCCCGCTGGCATCTCGAGGCAGCAAAACAGTCTCATCGTGAGCTGTTCGGGCATGAAGTTACCGGCATGTGGCCGGCCGAGGGCGGGGTGTCGGATGCCACCTTGCATCTGATGGCCCATGAGGGTCTGCAATGGGCCGCCACCGGTGAGGGTGTGCTTGCCAACAGTCTGCGCCGGCAGATAGAAGGTGAACTGCCGGATCGGGTTGAGTATCTGTATCAGCCCTATCGTGTGAGTGATGGGAGGGCTGGCATCTGTTGCTTCTTCCGCGACGACAGGCTGTCCGATTTGATCGGCTTCGAGTATTCCCGCTGGTTTGGCCGGGATGCGGTGGATCATTTCGTGCATGAGCTTGAAAAGATCCGGGAACTCAGCGCGGATCAACCGGATCCGGTGGTCTCCATCATCCTCGATGGCGAGAATGCCTGGGAATATTACCCCTACAACGGCTTTTACTTTCTGTCGGGTCTCTACCAGCGCCTGGCCGAGCATCCCGGCATCGAAATGAGCACCTACCGTGATTATCTGGTCAATTCGCAAGCACCCTGCCCAGCCAGCCTGGACAAGGTTGTCGCCGGGAGCTGGGTTTACGGGACATTCAGCACCTGGATCGGCTCGCCGGACAAGAATCGCGCCTGGGAACTGCTCTGCGATGCCAAATCCGCATTCGACGCAGTCATTGCCCGGGGCGAACTCAATCCAGCGCAGCTTACCCCGGCCCTGCACCAGCTTGCCATCTGCGAAGGGTCGGACTGGTTCTGGTGGTTTGGAGACTATAATCCGGATGATACGGTACGGGATTTCGACGCACTCTATCGTGCCAATCTGGCGAACCTGTATCGTTTGATCAAGTTACCTGTCCCCAGGGTGCTTGAAGACACGATCAGTGTCGGCGCCGGGCACCCCGCATCAGGTGGTGTCATGCGTCCTGGTCAGGTTCACTGATCACATCCGCTTTCCGCAGATCCAGGGAGGATACACCCCACCCATGAGCAAGCCCCTGTTTCTTGGCATCGATGTAGGTGGCACCAATCTGCGTCTGGGTGTTTATGAGGACTGCACGCTGCGCTGGGATGTCCGCGTGCCCGCCCTGCTGTCCGAACTCTTCAGACGGGCAGATAGTCCTGCAGCGGCAACCAGCCAATTGCTGGATCTGCTCAAGGCGGGCATCGATCAGGCCCTGCATGCCCAACCCGGGATACAGGGCATCGGTATCGGCTTTCCGGGCTTCATTTCCCCGAAAACCCATTGCCTCAGCCAATCGCCCAATATGCCTGGACTACACGACTGGGATATGGTGACGCCATTGCGCGCCCATTCTGGGCTGCCGGTCTATCTGGAAAACGACGCGCTGGCAGCCGCTTATGGTGAATATGCGCTTACCGGCGGCATGGTCGAGAATATGATTTTCATGGGGCTGGGTACGGGGGTGGGTGGTGGCCTGATACTGGGGCGCTCGCCCTTCCCGGGTGAACATGGGGTGGCCATGGAGGTCGGTCATATCATCGTGGACCCCGGTGGCAGGCTTTGTGGCTGCGGTAACAAGGGCTGCCTGGAACAATACGCCTCTGCCACCGGCATCCAGAACAGCTATGCCGCGGCAGTGCCGGGCGAGCGGCTCAATACAAAGCAGATCGCCGAACGCGCAGCACAGGGGGACGTGCATGCACTTGCTGCCTTCCAGCTCGCGGGCGATACCCTTGGGTATGCCCTGGCGAACATGCTCAAGGTGCTCGATCTTGAATATGTCGTGATCGGGGGTGGTGTAGCCGCGGCCTGGGATCTATTCTATCCGGCGCTCCGGCAGCGTCTGGAGGCGGATCTGATCCCGGCGCTCAGAGGGAAGATTCGCGTCGAAGCATCGCGTAGCGAGGACCGCGCGGGGATTCTTGGTGCGGCCATGCTGGCCGCAAGACTCCTGCCCGGCACGGGAGCAGCTTGATTCGCAATCCTTGAAAGGGAGAACGAGAATGGATAACGAACTGGCCTGGGGCATCATCACGATCTCGATGATCATCTTTCTGCTGGTAGGCCTGGTTGCCACCCTGCTGGGTCTCAAGACTCTGAATGCGGCCAACCGCCTGTTGCAGCGGGTTGAAAACGAAGTTGGCCCGCGCAGCGCGCAGGTGCATCAACTGCTGGGCAAGGTGCAATCCTTTAGCGGCAGCGCCGACGACAAGGTCAGGCTGGTCGGCAAGGCCCTTCATGGCGTTGATCTCGTGGCGCACAAGTCGATGCAGGGTCTGTACATGGCCGGCGAGAATATGGGCAAGAGCAGCCTGGTCCTGGTAGGAGCAAAGTTCCTCTACAACCGCCATCAGTCGAAACGGCGCAACAAGGCCAAACGACTGCTGCAGAAGGCTACGGCTACGCTCGACTAGAGCTATCCCTCGGCGTCCTGGCGCGCGGTACGCGCCATTTCAACCAGCACGCCACGCATCTCGCCCGCCGCCTGGATCGGCGCTGGAAACTGACAGCGCAGGCGGCGCCCCTTGCACAGCAGATCGAAGCCTTCCGCATCGATTCCCAGCATACGAACTTCCCCGCTGGCTTCGATGCCATGATAAAACCGGCAATAATCCCGCAGGGCTTGCTGATGATCTGCATTCATGTGCGCCAGCGCCCCCGCCTCCGCTGCAGCCAGTTCATCAAGCATGGTGGCCTGATAGGCAGCGCCTTCTATCCAGTGAATCCGGCCGAACCCGCCGATAAAACGCACCCGCGCCACATCCATGCGGTAGAACCGGAAATCGTGGGTTTCCATGAATCCCGCAGCTTCCGGGAAATAACGCAGATAACGCGCGCGCAGGTGTGCGTCAGGCTCGAAGACGCTGGTTTCACCGACCAGCGTTACCCGGCCCCGGGCCAGTACGCCTTCCTCCGCGCCCGATTCCAGCACCAGCAGACTCGATCGCGGGTCATGCTTGATATTGCGGCTATGCTGAGCGAGGTCGGACAGCAGGAACACCGGTTGCGCCTGATGATCCAGAACATAGGTGGCTACCGAGCCAAAGGGAAAACCTTCCATGGCGACAGATAGGGTGGACAGGGCGCCCACGGCATGGCTGCGCACGATCTGTCTTGCCTGCCCAGCGGGATTCTCTGACGGATTCATTTCAATGGGCTCCTTGCCATGCCTGGGTGCTTGATCCACCGAAGAACTGATTCAATCGCAAGTGTTTCCGGGATACAAGCAAATAATGACTTTTCAAACTAAGCGGAAGACTGGAACACCTCTCAGCCGCCCCTGCCAGGCCGCTGCTTATGCTCAAGGCCAAGGCGGGCTTGCTGCACGAAAAGCTTGAAACCCTCGAAGCTGTCCTCGTCCAGTGCCCGTCCGCTTGCCTGACGATCACCATAGAAGGCCCCGATCGTCTTGCCTCGGATGATGGCCGGGCCGAGAAAATATCCATTGGCTGGTGAAGGACCGGCCAGAAGGCCCAGATCCCGGGCAGCGAGAGGCGCGACCTGTTTCTGCCAGATGCAGGCCGCCCTGTCCAGGTGCGCCTGCAGTTCGCCGCCGGCTCTAAGCGGGATTTTCTGGCCGGTATCTGCTTGTGGGTTACCGGCATCGAGCACGTAGCGAATCTGTAATACCTGTTTGTCTGCGGACAGTACCGCGAAAACGACGCGATCCAGACCAAGCCCGCGGAACAGCCCTTCCATCACCATCTCCAGCACCATCTGCAAGGGGCTGTCATCGGAAAACACCTGAGTCAGTTCACGCAGGATGCGCAACTGCAAGGCTGGGTCGGCAGGCAGCCAGACGGGTGCCGCTTCCCTTGCTTCGACTATCTCGGCTTGGCCCTGTCCAGGATCCGGGCCGACAAAACCATGCTGGCGCAGCAATTCATCCGCGGCCCTAGCATTTTCCTGCAGAAACTTCTGGACCTCCTCGACATCCCTATGCAGCGCTGTCGCCAGATCCGTGCTGAATTTCATTGTTTCGGGAGATGACCAGCCATGCCTTTCAGCAAGCAATGCAATCTCATGCCCCTGACGCACTGACTGGATTCGTGGCTGGCGCCCTTGTGGATCTTGCAGCACCTCCAGGAGCGAAGCATTCAGCTTCCATTCGCGGGCCAGTTCACTGGTGAGTCTCTGAAAGCGGCAGCCGATCACTTCTTCTTCCACCTGTGAAAGGGACATTCCCTGCTTCAAGGCCTCATCGGCGACCAGGCCCAGGCCATCGGAAAAACACCAGAAAGCCAGCTCGCCAATGGGCAGCAGCAATGCAGCTATGAACGCTTCTTCAGGTGCGGGATCGCCGCGCACCACTGCCAGGGCCCTTGCCTGCACGGCAGCGTGGAAGGCCCGTGAACTCACCTGCGAGGCACGCTCATTAAGCTCCGCACACAGGACCGTATCCAGGATGGCAATGGACAGTGCAATGCTCTTGAGCAGATCGGTTCCGAGCAATATGAGGCTGCGGCTGACAGTACTGACGGTGCGGCCCGAGGGATTATAGAAAGAGCTGTTGGCCGCCCGAAGAATACGGGTAGTCAGGGCAGCATCCTGCAGGATGGCCTGGGTCAGGCGCATGGTCGAGCTACGCTCGTCATCAACGATGGCAGAGAAGCTGTGCAGGGTTGCTCTCAGAATCGGCAATTGCTGCTCGGAAACGGCCGTGATCCAGGTTTGGGTGTCCAGCTTTTTACCTGGCTTTTGCGAGGATTTCATTAGCTGTCACTAAAGTTATTAAATAATGAAAATTCATACATTCCCATTTTCAACGATATTTCAGCCTATTCCATATTGTTTCCCATGTTCACCAGCCAAGCCGGATTCCAGGATATCATATCAATGTCCAACTTCACCCCTTGCGCGTGAGTTCAGCCAGGACAGGCTGTTCTCGGTGATGTTGTGGATTTGTTACAGCTGATCACACATATCCTCTTTTCGTCTGAGGTACTAAAGAGGGAAAAAAGCTATGCTTTCACCATAAAAGAAAAAAGTCATTAGAAATTATCAAGGATCAGGAAATGCAAAATACCAATCGACTATTGGCAGTGATCAAGGCAAGCATCAAGGCCAACGGCAACTGTGTCGTGCCCTTTTTCGCCCTGACCGAAATATTCCCGGTCATTCAGGACGAGGCCATGGAAGCTGGCCGGCTACCAGCGAACATCTGCCAACGCATTCGCACCCTCTGCAGCACGGAACATCTGGCCTGCCGGTACGATGAAAAACGTAAGGTGGTCGTTTTCAATGATGCTCGCTGGTCTGGATCAACGTATCAGGACAGCTTTGGCGAATCGGCACAGGCAGGTTGCGCATGAGTGCCCTTACAATCCAGGGCGCCAAGATCTATGGCGCAGAAATCCGCATTGGTGCTGGTGAACCAGCGCCCAGTTTCGTTGCCTGTTCCTTTTTTAACTGCCGGATCTCGGTGGATGAGAGCAGCCGGGAAACCTACTTCCAGAACTGCCTGTTCCATGGATGTTCCCACGAAAACCTGCAGACCGCCAGCATGAATTGCCTGTTTGACGACAACTACTCCCTCGCGCTCTGAACCCGGCAGGCGCAACAGGGCGATATCCCCATCCCGGATGTAGGTTGCCTGAAAGATTCAGGACGAAAGTCCCTTCTTCCCGCCCCCCAAATTTTTTACTTTTATACAACAGCAATATAGGGGAGGAATAATCATGCAACTGTCCGAGCAACTGTTTCGCGAACAGACGCTGGCGAGCCTCATGCGCGCAGCCGAGGAGCGGCCGGAAACCACTGCATTGCGGCTCAGTGTCAACCGCCTGCAGGAGTTGATTGATACGATGTCACAGTCGGTGCGTCAGTTGAGCAGGGATGATCTCGAAGAATGTACCAAGACGCTGCTGCTTGAGCTTGCCTATTACAAGGTGAAACACACCATTGCTACCAGTGAAGCCTTGCTGGAGATATCCCAGCTTTCCACCACCAAGCTCACGAAGGTGCTGACGGAAGCCAATAATGAACTGTTACAGGTGCAGGAGCAGGTCAGGATTGGTAACACCAATGTCGTTCATTTCAAAGGCAAGCTTCCGGCCTGAGATACCGGCCGGGAGTGTATCCTACCCTCCCGGCTGTCATTCCCGTATCATTTCCGTAAATTCCCCCTTGCTCTGATGGCCTGAACTGATGACCTTTGCCTTGCCCGGTCCCGACAAACTCGTCACCAATCTCGTATTGACCGGGCTGTTGATTGCTCTCCTTTTGCTGGTACGCCATCTCAGCGAGCGCGGCCTCCGCCACCAGACCGGGCTGGGTGTCGACAAGCGCAGGAAGTTTTCCGTCAACATCCGTAATGGATTGATTTTTCTTTTTCTCCTGGGATCGGTGTTCATCTGGGCCTCGGAAATACGGACTTTTGCGGTCTCGCTGGTGGCCCTGGCCGTGGCCATGGTCATTGCCACCAAGGAACTGATTCTCTGCGTACTCGGCACCATTTTCCGCACAGGCACGAATGCCTATGGCATCGGGGATGTCATCGAAATCAATGATATACGTGGGCAGGTCGTGGATCAGACTCTGCTCGGCACGACAGTGATGGAGGTGATCTCCAACCAGTATACCGGGCGGTCCGTGACCTTTCCCAACAGCCTGATGCTGAGTCAGCCGATCTACAACGAATCCTATATTGGCAGGTTCACGGTGAAGGTGCTCACGATCCCGATAGCCTCGGACACAGACTGGCAATACGCAGAGCAGCTTCTGCTGGAGGCCGCGCAAATGGAATGCGGCCCTTTTCTGGATGAGGTGCGCGAACACATGCAAAACCTGGAAGGCAGATATGGCATCAGTACCCCGGCTCCTGAGCCGAGGGTGCTGGTAACCCTGCCCGCGCCGGAAGTCATTCATCTGCTGTTGCGTTTCCCCACCCCAGATCATGCACGCGACCGGCTGGAACAGGCCATCCTGCGGCGTTTCCTCGGAGAATTTCAGCCAGTGCCACCGGAGAGGCGGCGCATTGACCGATAGCTGGGCGCTGTCAGAGATAATGATGACTGTCAGGCACTCATGTTCGTCGGAGATAAACGTCATAGCGGGTATTGGGGCTATCGATCGAGAATGTTGGTGTGGGCCCTGACAGGGGCTCCGCCAGGCGCGGCCGCTTGACCACGACTCGTTTCCTGGCTGAATGCAGGGCCTGTTCCAGCAGGCTGGCAGCATCCAGATCCTGACCGACCACCCGGTGCAATAGCTGCATTTCCTTTTTGACCAGAGCGTGCTTGTTTCGCGGCGGGTACATGGGATCGAGATAGATGGTGTCGGGGGGTTCGGCTTCACTGACGACCTGCATGAGCGCCGCGCCCTCGCCCATTCGCAGCGTCATTTGCGCTACGATGCCGGCCAGTTCCGGTACGGCTGCGGCTCTTTCAAGGCCATCCGCCAGCAGGGCCGCAATGGCAGCCTGCCGCTCCAGCAGTGTAATCCGACAGCCCAGGCTGGCAAGCACGAAGGCGTCGCGCCCAAGCCCTGCCGTGGCATCGAGTACCAGCGGTCGCTCCCCGCCCTTCAGACCCACGGCGCGCGCTAGGGGTTGCGAGACGCCCCCGCCGTGGCGCCGACGAAAGTCGAGCCGACCGCCTGCGAAATCCACGAATACCGGGCCGGGCGCATCGGGCCCCAATTGCTGCAATTGCAGGCGCTCAGGCGTCAGCAGCAGAACGATATCCGCTTCACTGGGCGGCCGCTCATGGATGGAAAAGCCATATTTCCCGGCAAAATGTTCTGCCCACTCCCACAAGGCAGGATCCGGGCAGACCAGCGGGATTGGCGCATGACCTGCCCCGCCCCCCGACTCAGGCATCGTAGCCTAGAATGGGCGCCAGCCAGCGCTCGGCCTCGGCTTCGGTCCAGCCCTTGCGTCGGGCATAGTCCATCACCTGATCGCGCTGTATCTTGCCCGTGCCGAAGTAACGGGATTCCGGATGGCTGAAGTACCAGCCTGAAACAGCCGCCGTAGGCAGCATGGCAAAGCTTTCGGTGATGCTGATGCCGGCATGCTGGTCCGGGCGGATCAGTTCCCAGAGCGTGGCCTTTTCGGTGTGATCCGGGCAGGCCGGATAGCCGGGCGCTGGGCGGATGCCCTGGTACTGCTCGGCAATCAGGGCATCATTGTCCAGTTGCTCGTCGGGCGCGTAGCCCCAGAATTCCTTGCGCACGCGCTCATGCAGTCGCTCGGCGAAGGCCTCGGCCAGCCGGTCGGCCAAGGCCTTGAGCATGATGGCATTGTAATCGTCGTGGTCGGCCTCGAACCTCGCCAGATGTTCCTCGATACCGATGCCGGTAGTCACGGCGAAGGCACCGAGATAATCAGGCGTCCCTTCGGGCGCGACGTAATCGGCGAGACTGACATTGGGGCGCCCGCTACCACGATCCATCTGCTGGCGAATCATGTGCAGGGTGGTCAGGCGCTCGGCTCTGGAGTCATCCCGATACAGTGCTATGTCGTCTGAATTCACCTGGTTGGCCGGGAAAAAGCCGATCACAGCACGAGCCTGCAGCCATTTTTCCGAGACGATGCGCTGGAGCATCGCCTTGGCATCGGCAAATAGCTTGCGCGCCTCCTCCCCCACGATCTCGTCATCCAGGATGCGCGGGTACTTGCCGGCCAGCTCCCAGGACTGGAAAAAGGGCGTCCAGTCGATGCGCTCGACCAGTTCCTGTAGCGGGTAATCCTCAAAACTGCGGATGCCCAGAAAGCTGGGTTTCGGCGGGGTATAGCTTGCCCAGTCGATCGGCACCCGGTTCTGCCGAGCGGCTTCGAGCGAGGCGCTCTTGCGCTTGTCACTCTGGGCCGCGCGCGCGGTGCGAATCCCGGTATATTCATCGCGGATGCCCGCGATGTAGGCATCGCGCCGCTCCGGAGACAAGAGGCTCTGAGCAACGCCAACCGCCCGCGAGGCATCCGGCACATAGACCGTCGGTCCGCGCTTGTAGCCGGGTTCGATCTTGACCGCCGTATGCACCTTGGAGGTGGTCGCGCCACCGATCAAGAGCGGCACTTCAAAACCCTGACGCTCCATTTCCTTGGCGACATGGGTCATTTCTTCCAGCGATGGCGTGATCAGGCCCGAAAGCCCGATGATGTCCACGTCGCGCTCGCGAGCGGTATCCAGAATCTTTTGCGCCGGCACCATGACGCCAAGATCGATCACCTCGAAGTTGTTGCATTGCAGCACCACGCCGACGATATTCTTGCCGATGTCATGCACGTCGCCCTTGACCGTGGCCATGAGGATGCGCCCCTGGGCGCGGCTGCCCTCGGTCTTGAGTGCCTCGATATAGGGGATGAGATAGGCCACGGCCTTTTTCATCACGCGCGCGGACTTCACCACCTGAGGCAGGAACATCTTGCCAGCGCCAAACAGATCGCCGACCACATTCATGCCGTCCATCAGCGGGCCTTCGATGACCTCGATGGGATGATTCACCCGCTGGCGCGCTTCCTCGGCGTCTACCTCGGCATAATCGGCAATGCCTTTGACCAAAGCATGAGACAGCCGCTTTTCCACCGGCCAGGTACGCCATTCCAGGGTTTCCTGCTGCTTCTCACCGCCCCCGGCGCGATACTGGTCGGCGATTTCCAGCAGTCGCTCGGTGGCATCCGGGCGACGGTTGAGCACCACATCCTCCACCCGCTCGCGCAGTTCCGCCGGGATCTCCTCATAGATCGCAAGCTGGCCGGCATTGACGATGCCCATGTCCATGCCCGCACCAATGGCGTGATAGAGAAACACGGCATGAATGGCCTCGCGCACCGGATCATTGCCGCGAAAACTGAAGGACACGTTCGACACGCCGCCCGAGATCAGGGCATGCGGCAGTTGCTGCTTGATCGCGCGCGTGGCCTCGATGAAATCCACGCCGTAGTTGTTGTGCTCCTCGATGCCGGTGGCGACTGCAAAGATATTGGGATCGAAGATGATGTCCTCGGCCGGAAAGCCGATTTCCTCGGTAAGGATACGGTAGGCACGCGCGCAGATCTCGATCTTGCGCTGCTGGGTGTCGGCCTGCCCGGTCTCATCAAAGGCCATGACCACCACCGCCGCGCCATAGCGGCGCACCAGTCGCGCCTGCTCGCGGAACCTGTCCTCGCCTTCCTTGAGGCTGATGGAGTTGACGATGCCCTTGCCCTGAATGCACTTGAGCCCCGCCTCCAGCACCTCCCACTTGGACGAATCAATCATGATCGGCACGCGCGAGATATCCGGCTCGCTGGCGATCAGGTGCAGAAAACGCACCATCACGGCCTGGGAATCCAGCAGGCCCTCATCCATGTTGATGTCGATGACCTGCGCGCCGCTTTCGACCTGCTGACGCGCGACCTCCAGCGCCGCCTCGGTGTCACCGGCCTTGATGAGCTTCTTGAACCGCGCCGAGCCCGTAACGTTGGTGCGCTCGCCGACATTCACAAAGAGGCTTTCCGCCGTGATGTCCAGGGGCTCCAGACCGGAAAGTCGGCAGGCGGGTTCGATTTCGGGGATGGCGCGCGGCGGAAATATTTTAACCGCCTCAGCGATGGCGCGGATGTGATCGGGCGTAGTGCCGCAGCAGCCACCGACGATGTTCAGAAAGCCGGACTCCGCCCAGTCGCGGATCTCGCGGGCCATGGCCTCGGGAGACTCATCGTATTCCCCGAACTCGTTGGGTAAGCCGGCATTTGGGTGGGCCGAGACCTGCGTTTCGGAGATGCGCGACAACTCCTCGACATACTGGCGTAACTGCTTGGCGCCCAGCGCACAGTTCAGGCCAATCGAAAAAGGCTCGACATGGCGCAGGGAGTTATAAAAGGCCTCCGTGGTCTGGCCCGAAAGCGTGCGGCCCGAGGCATCTGTGATGGTGCCCGAAATCATCACCGGCAACTTGAGTCCCTCGTTCTCAAAGTACTGGGTGATGGCAAAGGCGGCGGCCTTGGCGTTGAGGGTATCGAAGATCGTCTCGATCATCAGCATGTCCGCGCCGCCATCCACCAGGCCGCGCACCGCTTCGAGATAGGTGGTGACCAGGGTGTCAAAATCGATATTGCGGAAACCGGGATCGTTGACGTCCGGCGACAGGCTCGCCGTGCGACTGGTGGGACCGAGCACGCCCGCCACATAGCGCGGGCGCTCATCGGTCTCAAAGGCATCGCAGGCGGCGCGGGCGAGCTTGGCGCCCTCGAAATTGAGCTCATATACCTGGGCCTCCATGCCGTAATCAGCCATGGAGATGGCATTGGCATTGAAGGTATTGGTCTCGATGATATCCGCGCCCGCATCCAGATAGGCCTCGTGAATGCCACGGATGATGGCAGGCTGCGTGAGCGTCAGCAGATCGTTGTTGCCCTTGAGGTCCGAGGGCCAGTCGGCAAAGCGCGTGCCCCGGTAATCAGTTTCCTGGAGCTGGTGTTTCTGGATCATGGTGCCCATGGCGCCATCAAGAATCAGAATGCGCTCCCGCGCCCTGTCAGCCAGCTGTCCGATGCGCTTGTTCCGGTCCAAATCCTATCCCTCGCGAGCAAAAACCTGATTATAGCGGAATCGGGCACACAGGACAGGGCTGGACGGAGCAGTGGGATCAGCTGCGCCGCACCTCTTCAAGGAACTCGCGAAAACAGGCCGCCAAGCGTTGTGGCGGGTAATGGGCATTCAGGCCGCTGGGCTCGGGCAGCAGCCAGACGCGGCTTTGCTGCAGGCGGAAATCCTGCAGGCCGGGCTGGGCACCGGGACATGCAAAGACCAACCGGAAAGCCCCCACCCCAAGAAAGGCCAGATAGCGCGGGCGCCAGTGGCTTACCCGCCTTTCCAGCTCTCCTAGACCCCGACGCAACTCTTCAATTTGCAATTCCGCTGCCCTGCGCGTAGGCCTTTGCACCAGCACAGTGATTCCGAGCCCATATTCCAGAAGCCTGGATTTTTCGGCGGGCGTAAGCTGACGCGGGCTAAAACCGGATTCATGGAGCGCGCGCCAGAAGCGATTGCCGGGCCGAGCAAAATGATGGCCAAGGGCAGCCGAATGCAGGCCCGGATTGATACCGCAAAACAGTACGTCGAGATCCGGTGCGATCAGGTCGGGAATGCTCAAACTGGTCCTCCCACCTGCGCCTTGGGGAGAGCGGAAATTTCCTTGTATGGCATGGCCGGCTCCTTTCATTGAAGCGAAATCGACGAACATGATCCATCATCCAGAGTAAAAGCGACCTATGATCCTGCCACTTTCATATTCTGATCATGAATGATAATACCCGGACTGGAACGATGCAGCAGGCATTTATACCTACTCATAATTTTTCACATTTACATAATCAAATTACCATCTCAACTCAATTTAAAACTTAAGTAGGATAAAAATAAATACAATTTGTAGCATAGTGATCATTAGGAGTAGGTATAAGCTGGAGATCAGCGAATGACAACCTTGTATGCGGAAATGGATCTACACCAAGCCATGACGAAGCTGGAATCTTCTCTTTTCGAATTTGCCCATCTCGTCCGTTCTGAAAGGTTTGCGGCCTGGGCATCCGCCGACTTGTGGGATGCTGACGCTCGAAACAAAGTGGCGTCATTGATTACCCAGATTGACTATGAGGATGGCCAGATTGGCAATGAGGCTGTGATACTGCCGGGGCTGATTGGTGCCAGTGATGAATTACTGGCGCTGGCAGAGGTGGTCAATGGTCACAAGGATGCAGTACGAAAAGCGCTCATGGCACTAAAAGGCCAGACAGTTGAACTGACCAGCGCGCAGGGTCGGACACGGCGGGCACAAGCCGACCAGCATACCCTGACCCGCCTGGGGCATGCCCGCCTGCATCGGCTGCAGGCTTGGCGGCACATACCGGTACTCTCGGCGCGGCCAGCGGCGGTCTGGTTTGCCTGGTCTGAATCCAAGAAGGTATATCGAATCGATTGCGCGGAGGCGCGCCGGCGTCTCGAAGCCCTGGGGGCAGACCAACCCCATATCGCCTGGCAGCTCGAAAAGCTTTCGGGCTTGAAGCCGGATACGCCCCTGGGCGTAATCGGGCGTGCCAGGCCGCATGCCCGTGCGAATATATTCTGGCCAGACAAGCAGATGATGCAGGTTCGTGCATCTCTGCCCCTCTTCTATCCGGCCAGACCTGGCGAGCCCTTGCCGGAACTGACCCCGATTGCCGAGGACCGTCAGAAACGCACAAAGCGTAGCCAGCGCCGTGACACGCATCTGCAGCCTGATCCGTTTCTACCTTCGATCCATGCTTACACTTACCTGCAATGAACCTTGATCGCAACGATGCCAGTGCCGATTCCGAACGCTACCCCGGGAGGCACCGGCATGAAATTCACCGAAAAGGGCCTGTTCAATCTCAAGCCCCGAACCGAGCGCTACGAGGTCTGGGAGACCAACGATCATGGCAAGGTGTGCCGCTCTCCCCCCTGGCGCTGGAGATCCTGGCGCGGGCGCTGGCTGATGGCGGCGCGTATGTCTTCCCCTCCCCGCGAGGTGACAGGCCCATGGGCGTGGCTGCGGCCAGTCAGGCAATCCGCGACAATCTGACGGCTTTCGGGATAGCACCCTTTACCCCGCATGACCTGCGGCGCACGGCAGCCAGCCACATGACCGGCATTGGCATCAGCCGGCTTACGGTTTCCAAGATCCTGAACCATGCCGAGCAAGGCATTACAGCCGTCTATGACCGGCATTCCTATGATGCCGAGAAGCGCCAAGCCCTGGACACCTGGGCGCGCAAGCTCGCACTGCTGGAGGATGCCGAGCCCGGCGCTGACGTCGTGCCGCTGACCAGGGCGGGCTAGATCAATGCAGAGTGCTGGCCTTCTTGCAGGTTATACGGCGCTGCCGTATCATAGTTTGACATGATCGAATATCATTGATACCCCGCTGTTCTCTCGATTGCTGCTGACCATCTACGCCAAGAACGAGGCGGAGAACATCCCGGCTCATGTGTTACGGACGATCAAGGAGAGCTTGGACCATGACTAAGCGCAATATCGGACAGGAGATCCTGGAAGGTATCCAGGCCATTCAGCGCGGCGAGGGGCGCCACTATAGTGTGGAGGTGCCCACCGACGTCAAAGCCATCCGCGAGCATACCGGGCTCAGTCAATCGGCCTTTGCCGCGCTTTTGGGCGTCAGTCCGCGCACCTTGCAGGACTGGGAACAGGGACGGCGCCAGCCTTCCGGGGCGGCCAAGTCCCTGCTGTTCATTGCGGCCAAGCGGCCTGAGGTTTTGCGGGAGGTTTTCAAGGACATCCCCAGTGCTGCCTGAACCCATTGGCAGGTGACCCCATGAAGATCACCTACAACGCGACAGATGACATTCTGGTGATTGAGTTCAGTAAGGACAAGATCATCAAGGAACTGTCCCTGAGCTGGAACGTCAACGTGGGCATGACCTCTACTTCGCGGACCCCTAAAAAGGGGAGGATTACCCCATGAAACACCTGCCCTACGACAACTTCAACCCCAGAGAATTCATTATCCGGGACTGGCTGGCCCTGGACCGCACCGTGCTCGCCAACGAGCGAACCTTTCTCGCTTACGGGCGCACGACGCTTACCCTCGTGATCTCCGGATTGTCCTTTATCAAGTTTTTCGGACATGTCGTGTATTCCATCATTGGTTACGTATTCATTGCTGGCGGGCTGTCGATCTTTTTCTTTGGTCTGAAGCGCTATCGCAAGATGAAGAAGCATTATCATCTGCTGTCCGAAATCCGGGACGAAGAGCTTCCCGAGCAAATCAGGAAAGAGACACGCATCGAAAACGATCTCATCAATCAGGCGCTGGCAGGACGCGGCAAGGACGGTCCTGGCGTCGCATCATGATCGGGCACTGTTTCAAAACCTGACCTTTTCTGAATGGGCTGTAGATATCCACTCCGGTCTGATCATTTTCCGTAAAACGCGGCTTTGGCCGCGTGCAGCTTGCGGTAGGCATCCAGCAACTGCCCGTGCAGCGGTAGGCCATCCAGAGGCAGGCCCGGCGCGTGCAGGCCGGGGAAGCCGGGCTCGCCGGCAATCAGGTCCTCGGCTGCCCGGACATCCTGCTCGCCATAGAGCCGCACCAGATTCGCGCGATAATCATCCGGGTCGCGCTCCTCATCGAGCTCGATTTCAAGGAGGGCCTGAAGCGCCCGGTAGAACTTGATTCGCTCGCGCCCGAGCGTCTGGCTGTGCAACACGCCCTCCACCCATTCCAGCGCCGCTTCGGGATCATCCAGCCGCGCCGCGATCAGGGCCTTGAGCTCGCCGACTGTCAGGCTGGACCAGGCTGAGCCCGGGTCCGGCGCGACCCCGATCAGGGCCGCCACCAATTGATGTTCGGAGAAGCCCCCCTCCTCCAGCGCATCCAGCAGTTCCTCCAGCCCCTCTTCATCAAGGTCTTCGAGATGCAGGACCAGGGCGCGTAGCTGCGCGCCTTCGTTGTTGTTCGAGAGCCATAGGTCCTCGACCGGGTAGATCTCCGACATGCCGGGCACCAGGATGCGGCAGGAGTACATGCCAAGATGCTGGTAATCCATGATGTAGATGTCAAAGCCGAGCGCCTGGATGCGTCCACTCAAGAACGCAAATTCACTGGCGGTATCGCTGCCGAAATCCCAGTCGCTGAAGGGATAGTCGGGCGTATCACGAAAGAAATCATAGGAAATCAGGCCGCTGGAATCGATGAAATGCATTTCCAGATTGTGATGCTCGGCCACCGCGGCCTGATCGAAGGTCGGCGCCTGAAATCCGTCGAGACGCTCCAGGCTGCGGCCCTGCAACAGTTCGGTCAGGGTACGCTCCAGCGCGACCTCAAAGCTCGGGTGGGCACCGAAGGAGGCAAAGCAGGTGCCGTGCACGGGATCGATCATGGTCACGTTCATGACCGGGAACTGCCCGCCAAGCGAGGCGTCCTTCACCAGGATGTGATAGCCGTGTCCTTCGAGTTCCGTGATGGCCTCGCGGATGCGCGGGAAACGCTCGATCACATCGAGCGGCACGTCCGGCAGGCTGATGCCCTCGGCGATGATGCGGTTTTTCACATAACGCTCGAAGATCTCCGAGAGTGCCTGTACCCGTGCCTCGGCCTCTGAATTACCGGTGGACATGCCGTTGCTGACATAGAGATTGCCGACGATGTTGACCGGAAACCAGATCGTCTCGCCGTCGCGCTGACGCAGGAAGGGCAAGGCGCAGATGCCGCGCTCGGGGTGGCCGGAGTTGGTGTCGACCAGTTGCGCCGGCGTCAGTTCGCCCTCGGGGTTGTAGAACTGCCAGAGCTCGGTATCCAGCAGACCCGTCGGCAGCTTCTTGCCCTTGACCGGAAACCATTGTTCCTGGGGATAATGCACGAATTCATCGTTGGCGAGTGCCTCACCCAGATAATAATCGGCCCAGAAGTAGTTGGTCTGCAGCCGCTCGAAGAACTCGCCAAGCGCGCTGGCGAGCGCGGCCTTGCGGCTGGCGCCCTTGCCGTTGGTATACATAAGCGGACAGTCGCGGTCGCGAATGTGCACGGAAAAGACATTGGCCACCGGATTGAGCCAGGAGGCCTCCTCGATCTGAAAGCCATGCCGGGCAAGCTGGTCGAGCATGTGCTGGATGCTCGATTCGAGATCGCGGTCCTTGCCTTTGATATAAGTCTGCTCGCTCATCTTTCCACCTTTCGGCCAGCTAGCGGCCAGTCGCGGTACAGATATGGGCTGAAGCGCCCATGGGTTACACTCGGCATTTCGCCTTTGCCGGGAGAATGGCCTTTATGGACGCCTTTGACAAGCTGGTTGAGATCATGCGCACCCTGCGCGGGCCTGGGGGCTGCCCCTGGGATCAGGCCCAGACCCTGGAAAGTCTCACGCCCTATACCATCGAGGAAAGCTACGAACTGGTCCAGAGCATCGAGACGAAAGACTGGCAGGAGCTGCGCAAGGAGCTTGGCGACCTGCTCTTTCACATCGTTTTCTATGCCGAGATTGCCCGCGAGCAAGGGCTCTTTTCCATCGAGGAGGTTGCCCAGGCTGCGGTGGACAAGATGATCCGCCGCCATCCGCATGTGTTTGGCGAGGAAAGCATCACCGATCTCGATACCCTTAACAAGCGCTGGCAGGCCCTGAAAGCCGAGGAACTGAAGGACAAGCCCACTGACCGGGATACCGCCTGGGATGCCGGCATTCCGGGCGCCCTCCCTGCCCTGCTCTGGTCCTACAAGTTGCAGGAGCGAGCCGCCAATCTGGGTTTTGAGTGGCACGACATCGCACCGGTCTGGGCCAAGTGCGCCGAGGAATGGCAGGAGCTCAAGGATGCGGTAGCGACTGGCAACCCCGCAGAGATCATCGACGAATATGGCGACGTGCTGTTTGCGCTGGCGAACCTGTCGCGCTTTCTGGATGTGCATCCGGAGCAGGCGCTGCGCCAGTCCTGCGGCAAGTTCCGCGAGCGCCTGAACGAGGTGCAGGTGCAGGCCAGGAAGCAGGACCTGAATCTGCAGGATCTGAGCGACAGCGAGCTCGACGCGCTCTGGGAAAGCGCCAAACGGGAACTCGCGCGACGCAGGGGCTGATCCTACAACTAGAAAAACCGCGACTCCGGGGTTTCTCCCAAAGTCGCGGTTTGAAGGTACTGCGCTACTGCTCTCTGCCTGGCTCGTCAGAGCCAGATCATCAGCCCCGTTTCATGGGCCTGGGCCAGCAGTTCGTGATAGGGATAGATGCGGATGCGGTAATCCATGCGTCCGCAGGCGTCCGGCTCCAGGTTCAGCACGAAGCGGTGACGCCCATCCACTGTCTGCCCTTCATGGCGCAGGAAGTAATTCTTCTCCAGACGCAGATTGCGGCGCTCGAAGTGCTGACTCAGGATGCATTCCACCCGCACGTCCTCGGGCTGCAGGCCATTGAGTTCGACCGCCAGTTCCAGTTGCAGGGCATTGCCATAGCGGATGCGATCCGGCGCATGGTCCTGACGGCTGATACTGACCCCACTCCAGGCCGACTGCACCCGATGCTTCCACTGCGACAGGACCCGTGCGCCGCGGTACTCCTCGCCACAGACCCGCCGGCCGTGGATCGCTGCCGGACGGTAGAGCTCCCGCACATATTGACTCACCATGCGCGCTGCGTTGTAACGCGGTAGCAGGGTTTCCATGGAGTGCTTGGATTTTTTCACCCAGCCGCTGGAAAAGCCATAACTGCCCGCCTGGTAATAAAGCGGCATGACCTCGTTTTCCAGGAGTTCATAGAGCGTGGCGGCCTCCTCCGCACGCGCGCGCAGCGGATCGGCAGTATGCACCGGCTTGATGGCCCAGCCATTGTGGCCGTTATAACCCTCGCCCCACCAGCCGTCGAGCACGCTCAGGTTGATCGTGCCGTTGATGCCGGCCTTCTCACCCGAGGTACCGCTGGCCTCCATCGGATATTCGGGATTGTTCAGCCACACGTCCACGCCATAGACCAGCGCCCGGGCCAGACCCATATCATAGCCTTCGATCATGTGGATCTTGCCCTCGAAGCCGGGCTGACGCGCCAGACGATGAATGTCGCGGATGAGCTCCTGCCCCGGTCGATCGGCCGGATGGGCCTTGCCGGCAAAGATGAAGATCACCGGCCGGTCGGCGTGATTGACGATGGCCTTGAGCCGCTCCAGATCCTCAAACAGCAGGGTGGCGCGCTTGTAGGTCGCGAAGCGTCGCGCAAAGCCCACCACCAGCACGCTCGGATCCAGCGGATCGAGGTGGCGCAGCAAGCGGTCGAGATGGGCTTCGCTGCCGGCATTGCGCCGGTGCTGCAGGGTCAGTCGCTCGCGCACCTCCTTGATCATCTGCGACTTCAGGGCCTGACGCACGCTCCAGTAGAGGTGATCGGGAATCTGCTCCACACGACGCCAGAAGTCGGTGTCACACAGCCGATTGCGCCATTCGCCACCGAGATAGGAATCAAAGAGTTCGCGCCACTCCTGGGCCAGGAAGGTCGGTACGTGCACACCATTGGTGACATAGGAAACCGGGTTCTCTTCGGGTGGCACCTGCGGCCAGAGATCGGCCAGCATTTCCGAGGACACATGCCCATGGATGCGACTGACCCCATTCTGGAAGCGCGAGCCACGTACCGCAAGGGCTGTCTGATTGAAGCCGAAACCTTCATTGGACTTCAAGCCTAGGCCTAGGAAGCGTTCAGTGTCCAGGCCCAGGGCCTGTATCTGGCCACCAAAGTATTCCAGCATAAGCTCCCGCGGGAAGATGTCATGGCCCGCCGGCACCGGAGTGTGGGTGGTGAAGATGGTCGCGCTGGCCGTGGCTTCCAGAGCGGCATTGAAGTCCAGCCCCTGGCTCACCAACTCGCGAGCCCGTTCCAGGATCATGAAGGCCGCGTGGCCCTCATTGATGTGCCAGACGCTCGGCTTGATGCCTACCGCGCGCAGGGCACGCACGCCACCAATCCCGAGGATCATCTCCTGCTTGATGCGCATGGTGATGTCGCCGCCATAGAGGCGATGGGTGATGTAGCGGTCCTCGTCGCTGTTCTCCGGCAGATTGGTATCCAGGAGATACAGCTTGATGTGCCCGACGCGCGCCATCCACAGCTTGGCCGTGACGGTGCGCCCCGGCAGTTCCACGCCGACCTTGATTTCGGCGCCACCGGGCGTCAGGACCGGCGAGATCGGCAGATTCTCGAAGTCGGAATCGGCGTAGGTCGCGACCTGATTGCCCTCGGCATCGATGAATTGATAGAAATAGCCCTGGCGATACAGCAGACCCATGGCGACGAAGGGCAGACTGAGATCGCTGGCGGCCTTGCAATGGTCACCCGCGAGGATGCCCAGACCACCGGAATAGATCGGGAAACTCTCGTGAAAACCGAATTCGGCGCAGAAATAGGCAACCAGGTCACCCTGGTCCAGCCCCGGCTGGCCCTGGGGCCGCAACTGTTCCAGCATGTAGGTGTCGTAGGCCGAGAGCACCCGATAGAAACTCTCCAGAAAGACGCGGTCCTGGGCAGCTTCCTGCAGGCGTTTTTCCTCGACCTGGCGGAGAAAGCGCTTGGGATTGTGGCCGACTTCGTCCCAGAGCACGGGATCGAGCCGGAAGAAAAGCTCGCGCGTGGGACGATCCCAACTGTACCAGAGATCATTGGCCAGCTCTGACAGACGTGCCAGCTTGGCGGGAATCTGCGGATTGACCTCAAGTGAAAATACCGTGCCCGGCATAAGAAACTCCTGTGTAAGGGCAGTGCCTTCTTACAGATAGGTCAAAATCTTGACATTGCCAGCAGGCAAAATCATTCAAACAAGGCAAGCTCTTCCGCGCTCAAACCCAGCCGTGGCGCCGCCTGGCCCATAAGATCCTCGATCTCCTCGAGGCGCTTGGGAGTATCTTTCGTGAGGATGTCGTGTCCGTTTTCCGTCACCAGCACATCATCCTCGATACGGATGCCGATACCGCGCCAGCGCGCATCGACATTTTCCGCATCCGGCGCGATGTAAAGCCCAGGCTCGACGGTGAGCACCATGCCGGCTTGCAGAGGCCGCCACTCGCCCTTGAGCTTATATGCACCAACATCGTGCACGTCCATGCCCAGCCAGTGCCCAGTGCGATGCATATAGAAGGGCTTGTAGCTGCCTGTTTCGAGACTTTCCTCGAGCGAGCCCCGGATGATCCCGAGATCCAGCAAGCCCTGTGCCAGCACCGCGACGGCGGCATCATGGTAGGCATTGTAGGGACTGCCGGGGCGCACGGCCTCGATGGCTGCCTGCTGTGCCGCCAGCACCAGCGCATACAAATCGCGTTGTTCGGGGCTGAAGCGGCCATTGACCGGAAAGGTGCGGGTGATGTCGGCGGCATAGCCACCATATTCGGCACCGGCATCGATCAGCACCAGATCGCCATCGGCAAGCATTCGGCTGTTCTCGATGTAGTGCAGGACGCAGGCATTGACGCCGCCGCCCACGATGCTGGTGTAGGCCGGCGCAGTCGCACCCTGACGCCGGAACACATATTCCAGTTCGGCTTCCAGCTCATATTCGTAAAGCCCCGGCCGGCACACGCGCATGGCCTGGCGGTGGGCTGCCCCGGAGATACCGGCGGCGCGGCGCATCAGCTCGATTTCGGCATCGTCCTTGATCAGGCGCATCTCGTGGATCATCTCGTCCACATCGACGATCTCGCGCGGGGCGCTGATCCCGGCTCGCACCTTGGCGCGGGCCTGATTGAGCCAGTGCATCACCCGTGCATCGAAATCCGGATTGCGCCCGACACTGTAGAAGAGCAGGTCCTGATTCTCAAGAAAACCCGGCAGGATGTCGTTGATCTCATGGATGCTGAAGACCTGATCGGCGCCATACTGCTCGCGCGCGCCCTCCAGGCCGGCCCGGTAGCCATCCCAGATCTCGCGGGCGGGATCCCGGGGTCGCACGAACAGGATGGTCGAGCCCAGGGGATGGCCGGGTGCCAGCACCAGCACGGCTTCCGGTTCCGGAAAGCCGGTCAGGTAGTAGAAATCACTGTTGTGCCTGAAGCGGTAATGGGCGTCGGCATTGCGCGTCTTTTCCGTGGCGGTGGGAATGATGGCGACGCCCTGCCCCATGCGCCTGAGCAGGCGCTCGCGTCTTGCTACGTAATCCACAGTCGTATCCATGTACACTCCTAAAGCAGCACGCGCTCCAGCCCGCCCTCTCTCACCTGCTCGACGAAGCGGCTGTCCCAGTCGGGGCCCAGCAAGGACTTTGCCAATTCCACGACAATATAGTCCGTTTCCACACCGGTGTCGGCGGCATAGCGGGAAAGCCCCTGCTGACAGGCCGGGCAACTGGTGAGCATCTTCACCTGTCCGGTGGCAACCGGTTCGCCGATCAAAGTCTCCACGTTCCGGTGAATCTCTTCTTCCTTGCGAAAACGCAACTGCGTGGAGATGTCCGGGCGCGCCACCGCCAGGGTGCCGGCCTCGCCACAGCAGCGATCCGACAGCTCAACCCCCTGCCCCACCAGGGTGGACGCCACCTGCTGGGGCTTGTAGGTCTTCATCGGTGTATGACAGGGATCATGATAGAGATACTGCACGCCCGATACACCCTCCATCCGCACCCCCTTCTCCATCAGGTATTCATGGATATCGAGCAGGCGGCAACCGGGGAAGATCTGTTCGAACTGATAGCGCAGCAACTGGTCCATGCAGGTGCCGCAGGACACGATCACGGTCTTGATATCGAGATAGTTCAGCGTATTCGCCACCCGGTGGAAGAGTGCGCGATTCTCGGCAGTGATCTGGTCACCCTTGGCCTGGTCGCCGCCCGAGGTCTGCGGATAGCCACAGCAAAGATAACCTGGCGGCAGCACGGTCTGGGCGCCGGTCTCATAGAGCATGGCGAGTGTGGCCAGACCGATCTGACTAAAAAGGCGCTCCGAGCCACAGCCCGGAAAATAGAATACCGCGTCCGACTGCTCGCTGACCTTGAGCGGGTCGCGCAGGATCGGCACGATGCTCGCGTCCTCGACACCCAGCAGCGCGCGCGTGGTCTTGCTGGGCAGCTTGCCGGGCATGGGCTTGCGCACGAAATTGATGACCTGGGCCTTGATCTCGGGCTTGCCGGTGGTGGACGCCGGCCGTTTCTCGTGCAGGATGCCAAGCTTTTTGGCAATGCCATGGGCCAGGCGCTGGCCCTTGTAGCCCCATTCGATCATGCCCTTGCGCATCAGCTTGATGGTGGCGGGATCGGTGACATTCAGAAAGGCCATGCTCGCCGCGGTGCCGGGGCTGAAGCGCTTTTGCCCCTGCTCCTTGAGGATGTTGCGCATGCGGATCGTCACATCGCCAAAGTCGATGTTCACCGGACAGGGATTGAGGCACTTGTGGCAGACCGTGCAATGGTCCGCGATGTCGTTCATTTCCTCGAAGTGGCGCAGGGAGATGCCGCGACGGGTCTGCTTTTCATAGAGAAAGGCCTCCATGACCAGCCCCGTGGCGAGGATCTTGTTGCGCGGGCTGTACAGGAGATTGGCGCGCGGAATGTGCGTATTGCAGACCGGCTTGCACTTGCCGCAACGCAGGCAATCCGAAATGTCATCCGCGAGCGCATTGAGCTGCGTGCTCTCGAGGATGATGGCCTCTGCCTCCAGCAGATTGAAACTCGGCGTATAGGCATTCTTCAGACCCGAACCCGGCAGCAGCTTGCCGCGATTGAAGCGACCCTGCGGGTCGGCCACGGCCTTGTAGCCGGCAAAGGCGTCGACGTAGGCAGGCGCCAGGAACTGCATCTTGGTCAGCCCGATGCCATGCTCGCCGGAGATCACCCCACCGAGTGATTCGGCAAGCGCCATCACCTGCTCGACCACGCTTTCGGCGCGGCGCATCATCGAATAATCGTTGGAATGCACCGGAATGTTGGTGTGCACGTTGCCGTCACCGGCGTGCATGTGGCAGGCCACGAAGAGCCGGCTCTTGCGCAGGTTCTGATGGATTTCATCGAAGCGCTGGCGCAGGGCCTCGAACTCGCGCCCGCCAAAGATCTCGCCGAGCACCCGCTTGACCACCTTGCGATAGGAGATGCGCAGGTCGCGCCGCTGCATCAGTCGAAACACCGTATCCCCCGGCCGGACCTTTTCAGCCAGATCACCAGGCAGCGCAATGGATGTGGCCGGTGCGTCGAGCGCCGCCATGATCGCCTGCCACTGCGTCTGCACGGTCTTGAGATGCGCGATGGCCCGGACCCGCTTGTCTTCCAGCAGCAGGTCCCCTTCCTCGCTGCGATGTTCCTCGCGCTCGCGGGCGGCGGGCATGGGGCCCTGCAGACAGGCCAGGATCTCGTCGAGGATGGCGAGCTTGTTCTCGGTGGAAAGCTCGATGTTGATGCGCTCGATGCCATCGTTGTAATCGGCCAGGCGATCGAGCGGGATCACCACGTCCTCGTTGATCTTGAAGGCATTGGTGTGGGCTGCGATGGCCGCCGTGCGGGCACGGTCCTTCCAGAAGGCCTTGCGCGCCTCGGCACTGACGGCAATGAAGCCCTCCGCGCCACGGGCATTGGCCAGTCGCACGACATGGCTCGCGGCGGCGGCCACGGCGTCACCGTCATCCCCGCTGACATCGGCAATCAGCAGCATCTTGGGCCGTTCCGGGCGCGCAGCCTTGGTGCTGTAGCCCACCGCCCGGATGTAGCGTTCGTCGAGATGCTCCAGCCCGGCGAGTACCGCCTGGGGATGGCTGTCCAGATAATCCTTTATCTCGACGATGGCCGGCACCGCCTCGCGCAGGTCGCTGCCAAAGAACTCCAGGCAGACCGTGCGGGTATGCTGAAAGGCCTGGTGCAGCACAAAGACACCGCTGGTGATGATGCCGTCGCAGCCCTCCTTCTGAATGCCGGGCAGGCCACCGAGAAACTTGTTGGTGACATCCTTGCCAAGCCCCTGCTTGCGCAGGTCGCTGCCGGGGATTTCCAGAATGCTCGAGTGGCCGATAGCGGTGTTGCCATCCGGCGCATAGCGCGTCACCCGAAAACGGGCGATATCAACCTCGTGGATCTTGCCAAGATTGTGATCCAGCCGCTCGATTTCCAACCACTCGCCCTCGGGCGTGACCATGCGCCAGGACAGCAGATTGTCCAGCGTGGTACCCCAGATCACCGCCTTCTTGCCGCCGGCATTCATGGCGATGTTACCGCCGATGGTGGAGGCATCCTGGGAAGTCGGGTCCACGGCGAATACCTGCCCGACGCGGGCCGCCGCCTCGGATACCCTTCGGGTCACCACCCCGGCCCCGGCGCGGATGGTCGCCACCGGCTGATCACTGCCCGGCAGCTTTTGATAGATGATCTCGCCAAGATCTTCGAGTTTTTCGGTATTGATGACTGCACTGTCGGCGTGCAGGGGAATGGCGCCGCCGGTGTAACCGGTGCCACCACCGCGCGGGATGATGGTCAGACCCAGCCGGATACAGGCCGCCACCAGCCCGGCCACCTCTTCTTCCGTATCCGGGGTGAGCACCACGAAGGGGTGCTCGACCCGCCAGTCGGTGGCATCGGTGGCATGGCTGACGCGGGCGAGCCCGTCGAAGTTGACATTGTCGCGCCGGGTGACGCGCCGGAATTCGGCCATGGCGCGCTTGCGCATCTCGCGCTGGCGCGGGAACCAGGCCTCGAACTCGCGCACCGCACAGCGGGCGGCATCCACCAGCTTCAAAGCCAGGGGGTTGTCCTCGGAACGCTCGATGACCTGGTCCAAACGATGATGCAGGGCATGCGCCAGGGACTGGAAGCGCTTGCGATTCTCCAGCAGGTCGTCCTGGATGTAGGGATTGCGCGAGACCACCCAGAGATCCCCCAGCACCTCGAACAGCATGCGCGCCGAACGCCCGGTTTTGCGCTGACCACGCAGTTCATCGAGCACGGACCACATCTCCTCGCCGAGAAAGCGGATCACGATTTCGCGGTCGGAGAAGGAGGTGTAATTGTAGGGGATTTCGCGGATACGGCTCTGGACGCTGCTCATTGAATAGGTCGGGTCCCGTCAAGGCCAACTAAAAAATCATTCGCTAATATACCACAGCCTGGGACATTCGCGAAAATCTGGATTCAGTCAAAGGCAAGCTCCAGCGCATCGGGCAGCTTGTCCACCTTCTCGATGCGCAGTTTCGGTAGTCCGCGCTCGAGTCCGCTGGCGCCCGGCAGCATGGCCCGGTTGAACCCCAGCTTGGCGGCCTCCTTGAGCCGTTCACCGGCCCGTGAAACGGCACGCACCTCGCCCGCCAGGCCAATCTCCCCAAAGAACACGCGCTTGGGGTCCAGGGGCCGGTTGCGATAGCTCGACAGTAGCGCCATCAACACGGCCAGGTCCGAGGCCGGCTCGTTCAGGCGCACCCCGCCGACCACATTGACGAAGACATCCTGATCAAAGAGTGCCACCCCACCGTGGCGATGCAGCACCGCCAGCAACATGGACAGGCGGCTGGGATCAAGGCCGATGGCAACGCGCCGGGGATTGGCCAGGGGACTCGGGCTGACCAGGGCCTGCACCTCGACCAACAAGGGCCGCGTGCCCTCCTGGGTCACCAGCACCGCAGAGCCCGCCACCGGATCGTTATGCTGGGACAGGAATAGACTGGAGGGATTGTCCACCTGGGTCAGGCCCTTGTCGGTCATGTTGAACACGCCCAGCTCATTGACCGCGCCAAAGCGATTCTTGATGGCGCGCACCACGCGGAAGTTCTGCCCCGACTCGCCCTCGAAATAGAGCACGGTATCCACCATGTGCTCCAGCACCCGCGGGCCGGCCAGACTGCCTTCCTTGGTGACATGGCCGACCAGCCACACCGCCACACCGCTGCGCTTGGCGTAGCGCACCAGTTGCGCCGCGCATTCGCGCACCTGCCCCACCGAACCCGGCGCCGACTGCAGGGCCTCGGTATAGATGGTCTGGATGGAATCGACCACCATGACCACCGGCTGCTCGACTTCCGCCTGGGCCATCAGGGTTTCCAGATTGTTCTCCGCCAGCAGGCGAATGCCCTCCGTGGACAGCCCCAGGCGGCGGGCGCGCATGGCCACTTGGGCCGCCGACTCTTCGCCGGTTACATAGAGCGCCGTGCCGGTTTTGGCGAGATGGCTGATGGCCTGCAGCAGCAGGGTGGACTTGCCGATGCCGGGATCGCCGCCAAGCAGCACGGCCGCGCCCTGCACTTGCCCGCCGCCCAGCACCCGATCCAGTTCCTGCAGGCCGGTGCTGGTCCGGGCCGTATGCTCGGAGACCACCGCCGCCAGATCCTGCACCCGGCTTGCCACGGAAAAGGCCGTATGGCGCGAGGCCGGAGTGGCGGCCACCGCCGGCAGGCTCTCAACGAGGCTGTTCCAGGCATTGCAGTCCGGGCAACGCCCGAGCCACTTGGGCGAGGCGCTTCCGCAGGCATCACAAACGAATATGCTTTTGGCTTTGCTCATGATTCCAGGATCCGTGGGACCCGCCCCTGAATTCGGCAGGTCAATTCATAGGGAATGGTGCCCGCCAGGAGCGCAAGCTCATCAACGGTCACCTGCTCCGTGCCCTGACGGCCCATCAGCATCACTTCATCGCCGGGTTTGGCCGTGGGCAATTCGCTCAGGTCGACAAAGAGCATGTCCATCGAGACCCTGCCGAGCAGTCGACTGCGCCGGCCACCCACCAGCACCGGCGTGCCATTGCCAAGCTGACGCGGATAGCCATCGCCATAGCCGATGGCCACCACGCCGACCCGCATCCTGCGATCTGCCTGGAAGGCCGCGCCATAGCCAAGCCAGTCGCCTGGTTTCAGCTCGCGGACCGTCATCAGCGCGGAACGCAACTGCAGCACCGGCACCAGCCCCAGCGCGGGGCCAAAGACCTCGGCAAAGGGGGACATGCCATAGAGCATCAGGCCCGGGCGGACCCAGTCGAGATGTGTATCGGGACTTCGGAGTATGGCGGCCGACGCGGCCAGGGACCTTTCAAGGCCCTGATCCGCAAGCTGTTCAAAGGTCTGGGAGAATGTCTCAAGTTGATGATTATTATACCTGTTTTCGGGCTCGTCCGCACGCGCGAGATGGCTCATCAATCCGCACAGATGCACGCCGGGGCAAGCTCGAAGTGAATCCAGGGCGCCAGGCAGATCGCAGGGCGCAAAACCCAGGCGGTGCATGCCGGAATCGAGTTTCAGGAAGACCTCGATGTCGGATTCCAGCTCTGCCCTGCTCAGCCAGGCAAGCTGCTCGAAGCTATGCAGCACCAGGCCAAGCCGATGCTGGGCCGCCGCAGGAATCTCGTCGGGCGTGAAAGGACCTTCGAGAATGAATACAGGGGCTGAGATGCCGCTCTCGCGCAGCTGCAGGGCTTCTTCGAGGCTGGCGACGGCCAGGGCATCCACCCCGGCGGCCTCCAGGATACCGGCCACCCGCACCGCGCCGTGCCCATAGGCGTCTGCCTTGACCACGGCCATCACGCGGGACCTGGGCGCGGAAGCGCGAACGACCTGCAGGTTGTGCAGCAGAGCGCCCTGGCTGATCAGGGCCTGAGTGGGACGGGACATGACGAACCTCTGCTGCGGACGTGCCGGCGCCTAGCCGTAGGCGGAGTCGAACTCCGGCCCGGCGTAATTTTCGAAGCGCGTATATTCACCCAGGAAGGTCATGCGCACGATGCCGGTCGGACCATTGCGGTGCTTGCCGATGATGATCTCGGCCATGCCCTTGTTGTCTTCCTTGTCCTTGTGGTAGACCTCGTCGCGGTAGATGAACATGATCAGGTCGGCATCCTGCTCGATGGCGCCGGACTCGCGCAGATCCGCCATCATCGGGCGCTTGTCGGTGCGGTTTTCAAGACCACGGTTGAGCTGCGACAGGGCGATCACCGGCACATTGAGTTCCTTGGCCAAGGCCTTGAGATTGCGCGAGATCTCGGAGATTTCCAGGGTGCGGTTGTCACTCCTGCCCGGCACCTGCATGAGCTGCAGATAGTCCACCACGATCAAGGATAGGCCATGCTCGCGCTTGAGCCGCCGTGCCTTGGCACGCAGCTCGGTGGGGCTCAGGGCCGGCATGTCGTCCACGAACAGCGGGGCTTCCGACAACTCGCCCATGGTATGCGCCAGTCGCGGCCAGTCATCCACACCAAGCTGGCCGGTGCGCACCTTGTGCTGATCGATGCGTCCCCGCGAGGACAGCAAGCGCAAGGTGATCTGGTTGCCCGGCATTTCCATGCTGAACACCGCTACCGGCAGCTTCTCGACCACCGCGACGTGTTCGGCGATGTTCATCGCAAATGAGGTCTTGCCCATGCTGGGACGCCCGGCAATGATGATCAGATCGGAATTCTGCAGGCCCGAAGTGCGGTCGTCCAGGTCAATGAAGCCGGTGGGCAAGCCGGTGATCTTGCGGTTCTCCCGGGACATGGTCTCGATGTGATCGACCACTTCCGTGAGCAGCACGTTCAGTGAGCGCCACCCCTGGGTCTTGCGCGCCTGCGATTCGGCGATCTCGAAGACCATGCGTTCAGCCTCGTCGATCAGCGCCGTGGCGGGACGGCCCTCCGGCTGGTAGGCCAGTTCGCTGATCCGTCCACCAACCGCAATCAGGCTGCGCGATATCGCACGATCCCGCACGATGCGGGCATAGGCCTGCACATTCACCGCAGTCGGCGTTTCATTGGCCAGGGTGGCAAGGTAGGCCAGGCCCCCCACGCTTTCCAGGGTGCCATTGCCCTCCAGCCACTGGCTGAGCGTCAGCACGTCCACAGGATGGCCTTCCGCCAGCATGCGCTCCATGCCGCTGAAGATCAGCCGGTGTTCCTTGCGGTAAAGATCGGATTCCTGGATATGTTCGACAACACGATCCCAGGCGGTATTGTCCAGCAGGACACTACCGAGGACCGCCTGCTCCGCCTCGATGGCATGGGGCGGCAACTTGAGAGAGATTTCGGATGAGTAATCCGGATCCAAGACTGGCACTCCGAATGAAGCCGGGCCCGCGAGCGGACCCGGCATGATGCTACCTAGGCGGCTACCACGTTGACCGTGACCGTTACCACGACATCGCCGTGCAACTGAATCTCGACACTGCGTTCGCCAAGACTCTTGAGAGCACCTTCCGGCAGACGCACCGCCGAACGATCCACCGGATGACCGGCAGCCGCCAGGGCTTCGGCGATGTCCAGGGTGCCCACGGAACCAAACAGGCGTCCACCCTCGCCAGCCTGACGAGACACCTCGACAGTCGTGCCTTCCATGCGCTCGGCGCGGGCCTGGGCCTCGGCCAGGATTTCGGCCTGACGTGCTTCCAGTTCGGCGCGACGGGCGGCGAAGTCTTCCAGATTCCTCTGGGTGGCCGGAACCGCCTTGCGCTGGGGAATCAGAAAGTTGCGACCATATCCCGGGGCAACAGCAACGACATCACCCAGATTGCCCAGATTTTTTACCTTTTCCAACAGAATCACTTGCATTTCGTTCTCCTTACTCTAGAAGCGCAAAACCTTATCAACTCGAAGCGGCGAGCCTGACCATTCATCAGGACCCGCCCTGCATCCTCTGCCGCAGATTCAGCACCTTGTCTGCAATACCCAAGCCGCTGACGAGGATGGCGGTTTGCGCAAGCAGGATCAGCATGAAATAAATGGCCGGCAGTACCTGCCAGGGCCATTGCCTGACGTGTACCCAGGCATGTACGACAGCCAGTCCCTGGAACACGAAGAAAAAGCCAAGCACCAGTGTTAGGTCCTGCATCAGCACGGCCAGGTTTCCCGAGGCCAGCCAGCCAAGCAGCATGCTCAGCGGCAGCAGGACCAGGAAAGCCAGCGGCAGATCCCAGCCCCGAAACCCCGTTCCTGGCACCAGTTGCGGCTGCTCCAGGAACACACCCTGCAGATATCGCCCCAGAAACAGGGAGATCACCCAGCCCGCAAGCGCCAGACAGGCCAGCAAACCCGGGAAGAACCCCGACAACTCCCGAAGCATGTCCTGGGTGATGGCGGACTGCCCATTCGCACCGACCTGCTTCAGCGCGTCGCCCAGCACACCCTGCCAGTAATTCACGGCATCGCCCGGCACCGCATAAACGGCCATGGATACGACCAGCAGCGAAAGCCCCAGCAATGCCCAGCTGACCGCTGCCAGGCTCTCACTGCGCCGCAGCACCTCACCGATGATCCAGGCTGGCAGCCAAGCCAGCATGAAGGCTGCCGAAACAGCCGGGCTCCAGGTCATCAGCGCAAGCGCTGCGGCCGCAAGCACCGCTGCCTCCAGGCTGGGTCTGGTTCCGACCTGCAGAACGATCAAGACGATGACAGCGCCCAACAGGGTAAAAAACAGGCCGGCCAGGGGTGGCAGCAACCAGGCCAGCGCAAAGATCACCGCCAGGGTGGCTGCCGCATGCCAGCGGCTACGGAGCAGAAACCCGGCAAAGCGGCCTGACCACTTTTCCATGGCAGTTACCAGAGTAGCCGACCGAGCAGCGCCGGACCGGATTAGCTGATGCTGTAGGGCAACAGGGCCAGGAAGCGTGCGCGCTTGATGGCCGTCGCCAGCTGACGCTGATAGCGGGCACTGGTGCCGGTTATGCGGCTGGGCACGATCTTTCCGGTTTCACCGATAAAGGCCTGCAATGTGCGGATATCCTTGTAGTCGATTTCCTTGACCTTCTCGGCCGTGAAGCGGCAGAACTTCTTGCGGCGGAAAAAACCACCCTTTCTGTCACCGTCTTTCTTGGGACCCTGTGTACGCTTCTTCATGACTTTCTCCTAAAAGATTTCACTTGCAGCCGCCTCGATTTGCCGGGCATGCAGGATGAGGCGATTTTCGCGCTCGCTACGATCACGGGCAATGAAACCACTCACCAGCAAACCCGCACCGGTATCGATGAGCGCAATTTCCGCCACCGGCAGGCCAATCGCCACGACCCGGATTCGACAGCTTGCGCGGCGCTTCATCCCGGCTTCGCGCAGCTCGGACTGGTGGTCGAGGACGAAGCCATGAACCGGCAAGCCGGCGGGCGTTCGGCGGACTGCATCTACCTGGATGACAATGCCACCCAGCCTAACTTCATTGATATTTAGCCCATCCTGGGCCAAGTTGCCTACTCGGCGGCCTCGTCGCCATCATCAGCCGCCGGCGCACGGCGTTCCTGACTGGCGTCGGCGTCCTGATTCCCTTCGCGGCTGAGAGGAGACGGCACGGTCACTGCCTCATCACGACTCACGATCAGGTGACGCAGCACTGCATCGTTGAAGCGGAAGGCGTGCTCGAGTTCCTGCAGGGTGGGATGGTCACATTCAATATTCATCAGCACGTAATGTGCCTTGTGAACCTTGGCGATGGGATATGCGAGCTGACGGCGACCCCAGTCTTCCAGGCGATGGATCTGGCCGCTGGCGGACTCGATCGTGCCGCGGTAACGGTCAACCATCTGGGGGACCTGCTCGCTCTGGTCAGGGTGGACCAGAAAAATGATTTCATAATGTTTCAAGTCAAGCTCCTTTCGGATGTAAAGCCCCAGACACAACTGGAGCAAGGAGGGATAAAGCCGAAGCAGTGTACTGCATTGGGAGGGAAATGCAAGATACCGGGCTGGCGATTCGCCAAGGGCGTGAGATGGTTGGGTGTCAACTTATCTCACAACAAGATTTGAGCTAGTTGTCACAGGTTCTTTGTAATCAAATAATTGTCCAACTCCTGATAAAGCGGAAACTGGGCGTCAAAACTCAGCAGGCGGGCTTCATAATGAAGGGCGCTGGCAATTATCAGGCGATCCTGTGGATCCTTATGATGCACGGGCAAGGCCACGGCCCGCGCACTGATCCATGGAGTGACTGGCAGGAAGAGGACTACATCCGCCTCCTCCACCTGTCGCAACCAATCTTCAAAAGGCATCCCGAGATCAATACGACCATGCCGGGCCAGCCAGGCCATCTCAAAGCAGGAGATCGCCGAGACTCCAAGCTCATCGGCTTCCTCGATCAGGGCCAGCGTACCGGGCGTCAGCTTGTCCGGGATCTGATTGATCCACCAGTGCCAGATATGGGTATCCAGCACAATCATTCTGCCAAGCCCCAGTCTGCAGCAGGTACGGAGGACATGACGTCTCCCGTTTCCCGCACCTTGCCAGCGAATTGGGGCGGCGGCCGACGGTGCCGCCTGGCCGGCTCCGCATCATCCAGAGTCACCACCAGGACTTCCACCCGATGATTGACAAAAGATTCTGGCAGATCAATCGTCAACTTGCGGTCCTTGATCTCCAACACTTCACGTTTGACCTGCATCATTGTCTCCTCGGCCAAGCTGAGCTGACCATTTCCGGTATAGTTGAATACCGGCAACAAACCTTCACTCCGATGATCGCACTTTTGCATAGACAGATGCCAGAAATCCCTCCGGCAGGTCAACTGGGTTCATTCACTCAAATGTCCAGCAGCGCCTGCGATCCTGCATGGCCCGCGTCCTGGATCGCGGTGAATCGCGGCCTATTCATGTAGAACCTCCTCGGGTACAGCATGAGAAAATTCTACTTTTAATCACTGCTATTTTCCGGGGGATTGTCAACCAAACAAAAGGCCCAGCCCGAATACTGGCTAAGCCTTTGATTTTACTGGTGGGCCGGGTGAGACTCGAACTCACGACCAACGGATTAAAAGTCCGCTGCTCTACCGACTGAGCTACCGGCCCTTCTGGAAAGAGGCGAATTATCCTTATCCGCCAGTGGCTTTGTCAATAGACAGGGCTTCAGGGTCTGTCCTGGTAGGGGGTCGGATCGGGAATGCCGACGGCGGCGAAACCCGCCGCGCGCAGGCGGCAGGAGTCGCACAGGCCACAGGCCCTGCCCCGCTCATCGAGTTGATAGCAGGATCGGGTCAGGCCATAGTCCACGCCCAGACTGCTGCCCAGGCGGATGATCTCGGCCTTGCTCTGGTATTGCAGGGGCGCATGGATGCGCATGGCCGCGCCCTCCACGCCCGCCCTGGTGGCCAAACGCGCCAGACGTTCAAAGGCCTGGATGAAATCCGGGCGGCAGTCCGGGTAGCCGGAGTAATCCTGGCTGTTCACGCCGATGAAGATGTCATTGGCGCCAAGGGTCTCGGCAAATGCCAGCGCCAGGGAGAGAAACACCGTATTGCGGGCGGGCACGTAGGTGACCGGAATGCCGGCCCCACTCTCCCCTTCCGGCACGGCAATGGCTGTATCAGTCAGTGCGGAATGCCCGAAAGCGGCGAGATTGATCGCCATGAGACGAAAGGAAGCGGCCTGCTGCTGTTGCGCCACACGGGCTGCGGCTTCCAGTTCGAAGCGGTGCCGCTGGCCATAATCGAAGGCAATGGCATGGCAGACGAATCCGTCACGTTGCGCCAGGGCCAGCGTGGTGGCGGAGTCCAGTCCACCTGAGAGCAGCACGACGGCTGTGGCTTGGTTTGTCATGTCAGTGTCCCGGCACATCGCCCCAGAGCAGCTTGTGCAACTGTATCTGCATGCGTACCGGCAGGCGGTCGGCAAGGATCCAGTTGGCAAGCTCGGTGGGACTGACCTGCCCATGTGAGGGCGAGAGCAAGACCTCGCAGCGCGCGGCAAGCTGGTGCTGCTCCAGCATTTCCCTCGCCCACTCGTAATCGTCCCGGCTGCAGACTACCATCTTGATCTGGTCCTGGGGTGAAATGCAATCCAGATTGGCCCAGAAATTGCGCCTGGCTTCGCCGGAGCCCGGTGACTTCAGATCCAGCACCTTGACCACGCGGGGATCGACAGCACTGACATCCAGGGCCCCGCTGGTCTCCAGAAAGACTTCATGGCCGGCATCGCACAGCGCCGTCAACAAGTCGTGAACCCCTTGCTGGGCCAGGGGCTCACCGCCTGTAACCACCACCAGTTGCGCACCAAAGGCCTCTACCTGCGCGAGGATGGCTGCCTGCTCCATCCATTCGCCGCCATGGAAGGCATAGGCCGTATCGCAATACTGACAGCGTAGCGGGCAACCGGTCAGGCGCACGAAGGTGGCAGGTCGCCCCACGCTGCGGGTTTCACCCTGCAGGCTGTGAAAGATCTCCGTGATGCGCAGGGCCTGGGACATGCCTATTTCGCACTCTTGGGAATGGCGGCAAGCTTTTGCTTGGCCTGGGTCGCCACCCCGCTTGCCGGGTATTTGCTGATCACCTGCTGATAGAGCGTTCTGGCCTGGGGCCAGCGTTTGGCCTCCGCGTGAATGGCCGCGCGCCGGTACAGGGCATCAGCCGCCTTGGGACTGTTCGGAAAACGCGTGGCGACGATTTCAAGCGTACGCAAGGAGGCATCCGTACGACCCAGGACATATTCGGCCTCGCCCTGCCAATAATAGGCATTGGCCAGTTGTGGACTGGTCGGATAGCGCTGGATGAAGGCCTTGAAGCCATCGACGGCAGCCGCGTACTTGCCCTGTTTCAGGAGGTTGAATGCGGCATCATAGGCGCTGGTCTCACTGGCATTGCCAGATGATGCTGACCCCGAAGCGGATACGACAGGGGCCGGTGCCACGGCGGGCGGGATTGTCGTGGTCGGATCGACCGCGCCACTCATCGGCGTGGCTGGTGAGGCTGCCCGATCTTCCAGCAATTGCAAGCGCCTTTCCACCGCGTCCAGACGTTTGCCGAGCAGATCCCGGGCCTCGCCTGCCTGATGTTGTTGCACTTCGATCTGGCCCTGCAGATCGCGGATCTGCTGCTGCAGGGACTGCATCTGGGATACCAGATTCTCCAGCGCCTGGCCCTTGCTGCCGCTAGCGGCCTGAACGGCAATCAGGCTCTCAAGCTGCGCCCGGATCACCTGATTCTGCTGCTCCAGCTGGTAGATACGCTCACTCTGGGACAGGGCCTGGGCGGGTACGGCCTGCGTCAGCAGGGCCCCGAGAATCAGAGACCCAAGCAGCGGACGGATTTTGCGCTGCATCATGATCATGGCCTGGCGTAGATGAAGTCGACGCGGCGATTCTCGGCCCAGGCCATTTCATCGTGGCCATTGACCAGCGGTTTTTCCGCGCCAAAACTGATCACTTCGATCCGGTCGGCGGCAACGCCATTGGCCATGAGCAGGTTGCGCACCCCAAGCGCCCGGCGCTCGCCAAGCGCAAGATTATAGGACCGGGTGCCACGCTCATCGGTATTGCCTTCGAGGCGTACCCGTAACGCCGGATTTGCCGCCATGTAGCTGGCATGGGCCCGCACGATGGCCTGATTGGACTCGTCGAGCGTATCGCTGTCCAGCGCGAAGTGCACCCGCATTTCCTGGGGCATGCCGCTCTGATCGGCCGCGCTCAGCCCGCCGGCCTGCTGGCCGGTCAGGTCCACGCTCGCCACGGAGCCGGGCTGCATACCACTGGTTTGTACCCCGGACTGGGTGGCAGCGGTATTCTGATCCGTCACCGGCGCGCCGGGCTTGGTTACATTGCCCCCCTTGGTGGCGCAACCCGCGAGCAGAGCGACCACAAATCCAAGCACAAGACCAGCATTCATTTTATTGGACAAGCGACCCATATTTAACTTCCTGTATTTGCGAATGGGAAAAACGAAATTCTAGCGGCAGCTTCGGCCGGGTTCCACCCTCAGCGCGGCGACCAGGCCGGTTCCCGGATATCCTCCCGCGGCACCTGGATGAGCTGCTTGACCTGGCCATCGACACTGGTTGCCGCCAGCACCTGCCTGCCACCACGCAGGGTAGCATAAAGAATCATGCGGCCATTGGGCGAGAAGCTCGGCGACTCATTGTTGGCGGCACGGTCCAGGGTCTGCATGCCAGTGCCATCATCATTGATGCGAGCCAGGGAATAAACCCCGCCCGCCCGGTGGACGAAGGCGATCACGCCACCACGCGGCGCGTAGCTGGCAGAACCATTGTAGCTTCCGCTGAAGGTCAGGCGCCGTTCATCACCACCGGTGGCACTGACGCGGTAGAGCTGCGGCGTGCCACTGCGATCAGAGGTAAAGACGATGTAGCGACCATCAGGCGACCAGCTCGGCTCGGTGTCGATGGCAGGATTCCGGGTGACCTGGCGCAGGCTGCGGCTGCCAAGATCCATGACATGGATTTCCGGATTGCCGGTCTTCGAGAGGCTCATGGCAAGATAGCGACCATCCGGCGAGAAGGCCGGCGCGCTGTTGATGCCGCTGAAGAAAGCCAGGCGCTCGCGCTTGCCGGTGACAAGATCCTGCAGGAAGACGGCGGAACGCCCGGACTCAAATGAGACATAGGCAAGTTTGCGGCCATCGGGCGACCAGGCCGGCGACATCAGGGGCTGACGGCTGCTGACCACCACCTGCGGGTTGGCGCCATCGGAGTCCGACACGTTCAGACGGTAGGTCTTGCCGGTCTGCGTGACATAGGCAAGCCTTGTGAAGAATGCGCCGGGCTCGCCCGTGAGCCGTTCATAGATGACGTCCGCGATCCGGTGCGCCACAGCACGCCACTCGTTTGCCGGCACGGTAAATCGCTGGGCTGCGAGCTGACGGCCATCGTTTGGTGTATAGAGATAGAACGATACCGTTATATTGCCACCCGCACGCTGCACCTGGCCAATCACCAGCCCTTCCGCGCCGACACTCTTCCAGGTGCCCAGATTGACCTCCGAAGGCTGGTCCGGCTGCGCCGGCAGGGCAGCCCTGTCCATGATGCGGAAAATGCCACTGCGCCCGAGATCAGCCCGTATGACCTCGGAAATGCTGTTGCCTGGCCCATTGTCATTGCCGAAGGGGACCACGGCGACGGATTTGCCATTCTTGACCGTCTGGGTGATGTCGATCGACAGCGCAGCCTGTGCCGCGGGCAGGTAAAGGGCAAGCGACAGGCCGCTCAGGAGCAAAGCGAAGAAGCGTTCAAGCATTGTCAAAGTCCTTGGCGCTGAAGGTGAAATCGATTTCCCGGAATTCCTGATAGAGATCCGGACGGTTGGGAATCGGCAAGGGTGAGGCGCGCATGACAGCCGCCTCGACGGCCTGATCAAAGTCACGGTTGCCGCTGGAACGCACCGTGCTAACGGTCAGCACGTTGCCCTTGGTATCCAGGCGCACCCGCACGGCCGTGCTCAAACCGGGCCGCAGCGCATCCGAACTCCAGTAACGGCGCACGCGGTCCCGGATTTCACCCTTGTATCTACTGATAAGCGCGGACGCGTCCTCGGCCGGGCGAGGTGCCGGCGCACTGGCAGCGGTTTCCCGGGCCAGTCGCTGGCGCAGTTCATCCGCGGCCATCTGCGCGCGCAGCCTTTCCGCACGCTCGCGTTCAGCCTTCTGGCGGGCCTGCTCGGCATGCGCCTTTTCAGCCAGTTCGGCCTGCAAGGCGCGTTGGCGGGCAACACTGTCGTCCGGTTTGGCAGGCTTTGCTGCTGGTTTTTCGACCGGCTTCGGCGCCGGTTTGGGCGCGGGCTTTTCCGCCGGCTTCGGTGCTGGCCTGGGCGCGGGACTGGGCGGAGTAGGCTCAGGTGTGGGTTTAGGAGCCGGCTCCGGCCTGGGCGGTTGCGGCGCTGGCTGGGGAGCCGCCGGGGTGGGTTCCGGTGGCGTCGGAACCGCTGCCGGCGGGCTCGAAGGCTCCACGGGGCTGACCAGACGCGCCTGCACGGGTGGCGCGGGTGCAGGCTCGGGTTTGGGCAGACGCACCCCGAACAGCAGCGCCAGTATGATCAGCGCATGCAGTGCGATTGCCGCAATCAGAGCCAACACCTTGACCATGCCTTGCCTCCCTATGAACTTGCGGGCTCGGGACTCTCGGTCAGCAGTCCCACGTCCTGAATACCCGCTGCCTGCAGGCGCGCCATGATCTCGATGACCCGACCATAATTGGCATCCCGGTCACCACGCACCAGGACCTGCAGATCGGGCTGATCCTGCCTGGCCGTGCTCACCGCTTGCAAAAGCCTGTCCAGGCTGACCGTTTCGTCCTGCAGATAGACCTTGCCGCCAGCGTCAACCGTCACCACCAGGGGCTTTCTGTCCGTGCTCACCGGGCTGGCAGCGCTACTGGGCAGCTTTACCTCCACGCCCTGGGTCAGCAGGGGCGCTGCCACCATGAAGATAACGAGCAGCACCAGCATCACGTCGACATAAGGCACGACGTTGATTTCCGACATCAGGCGCCGACGCTTCATAGCTGGCGTTCCTGGATATGGCGGTTGAGGATGTTCGAGAACTCCTCCAGGAAGGCCTCGTAGCGGGCGTTCAGGCGGTCCAGATCATGCGTGAAATAGTTGTAGGCGACGGCAGCCGGAATGGCGGCGAAGAGTCCTGCGGCGGTAGCGATCAGGGCCTCGGCGATGGCCGGCGCCACGGTGGCGAGCGTGGCCTGCTGGGCCGCGCCGATGTTGGTGAAGGCATGCATGATGCCCCACACCGTGCCAAACAGGCCAATGAAGGGGCTGATCGAACCGACCGTGGCCAGAAAGGCGAGATGACTCTCCAGCCCTTCGACCTCGCGCATCAGTGCCACGCGCATGGCCCGGCGCGAGGCATCGAGCGCGTCCTGGGCCTTGGTTCCGACCTGCTGGCGCAGGCGCATGAATTCCTTGTACCCCGCCCGGAAGATTGCCCCGCTGCCCTGTTCCAGTTCCGGGTCGGCGGAACTGTCCTGGTAGAGCTGGCGCAGATCACTCTCGCGCCAGAAACGGTCCTCGAAACGGTGCAAGGCCCGCTGGGCAAAGCGCATCCGCGCCCACTTCCAGAAGATCATGGTCCAGGATGCCAGGGAGGCCAGCAGAAGCAGGGCCAGGACCCCCTTCACCGTCCAGCTGGCCTGAGTGATCAGATGCAGGATGGATAATTGCCCGGGCGCGGCAGCGGTGAGCGCGGCAAGATCATTCATACGGACTTTCTTTCCTTTGATGAGGACAGATAAATATGTGCCGCCTCGACCAGCACCCGTGGCAGGGCGGTTGGGCGAAAGCGCCCCGACTCCAGGCAGACCACCTCGATATCCCCCTTGCAGAGCAGGCGGTCATCGACAAATATGCCCTGCTCAAACTGGAGCCGGGCGCCAGTCACGGCCTGCAATCTGCTTTCAATGCGCAGGTGGTCATTGAAACGAGCCGGCGCGCGAAAGTCCAGCGAGGCGCGCCTTACCGCGAAGATGATACCCGGATCGCGCTCCAGGGCATCCAGCTCAAACCCCATGCAGCGCAGCATCTCGGTGCGCGCCCGCTCCATGAAACGCAGATAATTGGCATGATAGACCACGCCACCGTGATCGGTGTCCTCGTAATAGACCCGGATGTGGTGCTGCGTGCAGTCAGGCATCAAAGAGATCAGTGGCGGCGGTGGCGGACTGCTGCGGCTGGGGCAGTCCAAACAACGTATAGGTCTGGCGCGTGGCGCAACGGCCGCGCGGCGTGCGCATGATATATCCCTGCTGGATCAGATAGGGCTCGATCACGTCCTCGATGGTGCCGCGCTCCTCGCCCAATGCGGCCGCGAGGCTGTCCACCCCCACCGGGCCGCCATCGAACTTCTCGACCAGGGCCTGCAGCATGCGCCGGTCCTGATGATCGAAACCGCGTTCGTCCACCTCCAGCATGGCCAGGGCATCCTGGGCCACCGGCTGGGTAATGACGCCATTGGCGCGCACCTGGGCAAAATCGCGCACCCGTCGTAACAGGCGATTGGCGATACGCGGCGTGCCGCGCGCGCGCCGGGCCACCTCGGTCGCGCCCTCGGGCTCGATGGCGAGATTGAGTATGCGTGCCGAACGGCTGACGATATGGGTGAGATCGGCGACATTATAGAATTCCAGCCGTGCCGTGATACCAAAGCGGTCGCGCAGCGGCGAGGTCAGCAGGCCCGCGCGGGTGGTCGCACCCACCAGGGTGAAGGGCGGCAGGTCCAGCTTGATGGAACGGGCCGCCGGCCCCTCCCCGATCATGATATCCAGCTGATAGTCCTCCATCGCCGGATAGAGCACCTCTTCCACCACCGGACTCAGGCGGTGAATCTCGTCGATGAAGAGCACGTCGTGGGGTTGGAGATTGGTCAGCAGGGCCGCGAGATCCCCGGCGCGCTCCAGCACCGGGCCGGAGGTCACCTTGATGCCCACGCCCATCTCGTTGGCAATGATCTGCGCCAGCGTGGTCTTGCCCAAGCCGGGCGGGCCAAAGAGCAGCACGTGATCCAGCGCCTCGGCGCGCCCCCGGGCGGCATCGATGAAGACCTGCATGGTCTCGCGGGCCTTGGGTTGGCCCTCATAGTCAGCCAGACGCTTGGGCCGCAGGGCACGGTCGATGACATCCAGGGTTTCCTGGTTGCCGGCGCGGGCATCCACCAGTCGATCGGTTTCAATCATGATCACAACACCTCTCAGGAGTGATGCGGGATCACCCCTTTACCAGTCCTTGTAGGGCCTGCCGGATGTATTGCTCGGTACTGAGATCATCCGGCAGCTTCTGTAATACGGCGCTTGCCTCGGCAGGCTTGTAACCCAGGGCCAGCAGGGCGGAGATGGCTTCATCGCGATGGCTGGCGGCCTGTCCGGGCAGAGAAATGGAAAGATCACCGGGCAGGACCACGCCGAGCTTGTCGCGCAGTTCCAGCACCATGCGCTGAGCAGTCTTGCGCCCGATGCCGGGGATGGTCGCCAGCCGCACGGCATCCTCGGCCTGAATGGCATGCGTCAGTTGCGCCACGGTAAAGGCCGAGAGGCAGGCGAGCGCCACCTTGCCCCCCACCCCGCTGACCTTCAGCAGGGTCCGAAAGAGATTGCGTTCGGCATCCGAGCCAAACCCATATAGCAGATGCGCGTCCTCGCGCACCACCAGATGCGTAAAGACGCGATATTGCTCGCCAATGGCGGGCATCTCGTAAAAGGCCGACAGGGGCAATTCCAGCTCATAGGCCACCCCCTGGACATCGAGTTCCAGCCAGGGGGGTCGTTGGCTGAGGACGGTACCGCGTAGCTGCGAGATCATCGGCCGGTCATCCGCTGCAGGGTGTAGCCGGTATGGGCATGGCACAGTGCGCAGGCCAGGGCATCGGCGGCATCGGCCTGAGGCCGGCCCGGCAGATTCAAAAGCACCTGTACCATATGTTGTACCTGCTCTTTCTGGGCATGTCCCCGCCCCACGGTCGCCTGCTTGATCTGCAAGGCGGAGTACTCGTGCACGGCAAGCGACTGGTTGAGCACCGCCACTATGGCCGCACCGCGAGCCTGCCCGAGCTTCAGCGCAGAATCCGGGTTGCGTGCCAGAAACACCCGCTCGATGGCCGCTTCGTCTGGCTTGAACTGCTCCAGAATGCTCGTCATTTCCACGAAGAGGGTGCGCAGGCGCTCGGTAAAACTGGCCGTTCTGCCAAGCCGGATGCAGCCGCTGGTCACATAGCGGGGCTGCGCGCCCAGCAGATCGATGACGCCAAAACCGGTGAACACCGAGCCCGGATCGATGCCGAGAATCCGCAGCCGTCCGGAAACGGGCGTCAGCGGCGCGACTGCCGCGGAACCTGTCGGCAGGACAAAGTTGCTGGCGCGCCGACCTCTCACGCTGACCTGCCTAACCCGCTGCCTGCAATCGTTCCATTTCCTCGTCGGAAATTTCTTCGTTGGAATAGACGTTCTGCACGTCGTCATTGTCTTCCAGCGCGTCGAGCAGTTTCAGGAGCTTTTCGGCATCCTCGCCACTCACCGCTGCCGTGGTTTCCGGGATGCGAGTGATTTCGGCCTGCTCGGGCTTCATGCCAGCCGCTTCCAGGGCATCCTTGACGGCCTGGAACTCGGCCGGATCGGTATACACCACGAAGCGCTCATCCTCGGTCTGCACGTCTTCGGCTCCGGCTTCGAGTGCGGCCTCCAGGAGTTTGTCCTCATCCACAGCGGTGCTGTCGAAGGCGAGCAGCCCGCGCTTTTTGAAGAGATAGCCTACCGAGCCTTCCTGGCCCATGTTGCCGCCACGCTTGGAGAAGATATGGCGGATCTCGGCCACGGTTCGCACCTTGTTGTCGGTCAGGGTCTCGACGAAGATCGCCACGCCACCCGGACCATAGCCCTCGTAGCTGACCTCCTCGTAATTCACGCCTTCGAGTTCACCGGTGCCGCGCTTGATGGCGCGCTCGACATTGTCCTTGGCCATGTTGTTGTCAAAGGCCTTGTCGATGGCTGTGCGAAGGCGCGCATTGCTGGCCGGATCACCGCCGCCGATGCGGGCGGCCACGGTGATTTCCTTGATCAGCTTGGTGAAGATCTTGCCGCGCTTGGCGTCAACCGCGGCTTTCTTGAACTTGATGTTCGCCCATTTACTGTGTCCCGCCATGGGAAGGCTCCTGCTATTCTTGAACGGAACCGGCAGTCGGGACTGCCGGTTCTCTGGAAAGATAATCGCTAATCATAACATCCAGGCCGCCGGGCGTCAGCCAGGGACTCGATGCTGGCAATGATCCGCTGCAGGATTTCGTCCCGGGGCAGATCCGCATCCAGCTCCAGCGGCTCGCCATAGCGCAGATATGGTTTCTGGCGGCTCAGAAAGGTGCGGATGTCCGAGCTGCGTTGGGCGGCATTCGTCACCCGCGCCGGCACCACGGGCGCACCGGTCTGCTGCACCAGCCAGGCCACGCCCTCCTGCATGGCTTGTGGCCCACGGCCAATGCCACCTTCGGGAAAGATGCCCAACACCCGACCTTCTTTCAGCACCTGCCGCGCCCTGACGATGACCTTGCGATCACTGCCATCACGCCTTGCCGGAATGCAGCCCACGGCGTCCAGAAAGGGGCGCAGCACCGGCTGCTCATAATACTCGCGGGCAATGATGAATGAGATGATGCGAAAGTTGCTGGCAATCAGCAGCAGGGGATCGAGCACCGAGACATGATTGCAGACCAGAATCGCCGGCCCTTGGGCGGGTACGGTCGAGCAGTCCCAATGTGCCCGCTGCCAGTGCTGGCCATAGCCGCGAATGATGCCGTGCAGGACATGCGCCCAGCCTGGCCACTGTTCGGCATGGTCAGGCAGGCGCTGCATGCAATAGCCCGGAAGGCCTCAGGAAAGGTCCAGCATGCGCTGGAGTGCCACGCGCGCCAGCTCGGCCTCATCAGCGGGCACCTTGATCTGGTTGACCACCTTACCTTCGACCAGGTTTTCCAGGGCCCAGGCCAGATGCTCGGGGTCGATGCGGAACATGGTCGAACACATGCACACCATGGGCGACATGAATTCCACCTGCTTGCCCTCGGGCTTCACTTCTTCGGCCAGCCGGCTGACCAGGTTCAGCTCCGTGCCCACCAGCCATTTGGTGCCGGGCTCGGCACCCTTGATGGTGCGGATGATGAAGTCGGTGGAGCCGACGAAATCGGATTTCAAACAAACCTCGAAGCTCGATTCCGGATGCGAGATCACGAAGCCGTCCGGATTCGCCGCGCGCCAGCGGTCGATATGTCCCGGCTGGAACATCTGATGCACCGAGCAGAAGCCTTTCCAGAGCAGCACCCGCGCCTTGCGGATCTCTTCCGGGCTGAGGCCGCCCATGGGCTGATCCGGATCCCAGATCGCCATGTCTTCCAGCGGCACGCCAAGCTGATACCCGGTCCAGCGACCCAGATGCTGGTCCGGAAAGAACAGCACCTTCTCGCGCCGGTCAAAGGCCCACTTGAGGATCTTGGTGGCGTTGCTGGAGGTGCAGACGATGCCGCCATGTTCGCCGCAGAAGGCCTTGAGATCCGCCGCGGAATTGATGTAGGTCACCGGAGTGACGGACTCGTCGGGATCGAGCACCTGACCGAGTTCGCGCCAGGCCTGCTCCACTTTGGCGATGTCGGCCATGTCAGCCATGGAACAACCCGCGGCGAGATCCGGGAGGATGCTGACCTGCTCGGGACGGCTCATGATGTCGGCCACCTCGGCCATGAAGTGCACGCCACAGAAGACGATGAATTCGGCATCCTGCTGGGCCGCCTCGCGCGAGAGCATCAGCGAGTCACCGTGCACGTCGGCGTGGCGATACACCTCCTCGCGCTGATAGTGATGACCGAGGATGATGGCCCGCTTGCCGAGCTTCTCCTTGGCGGCACGAATGCGGGCGTCGAGATCTTCCGGCCTGGCCGGGCGAAGCTTGTCCAGTGAAACTGCGCTTGTCGCCATGCAGCAATCTCCTCAGAGGATTCGGTGTTTATCCAGATTTAGACCACTTATATGGCTTCCCGGTTCGCTGGGAGCTGGTTTTTGCAACAGTTGCAGATGGTCAATCAGGGCGCCTGGACACTGCCTTCTGGCGTGGCCGCGGCCGGGTTCTGGCGCAGGCGAATGCCCAGTTCGCGCAACTGCTTGTCGGCCACCATGGATGGCGCTTCGGTCATCGGATCACCCGCCTTCTGGGTCTTGGGGAAGGCGATCACATCGCGGATGCTGTCGGCACCGGCCAGCAGCATCACCAGACGGTCCAGGCCGAAGGCCAGCCCACCATGTGGCGGCGCGCCGAACTTGAGCGCGTCGAGCAGGAAGCCGAATTTCTCTTCCGCCTCAGCCGCATCGATGCCAAGGGCCGCAAACACCCGCTTCTGCACATCGGTGCGATGGATGCGGATCGAGCCGCCGCCGATCTCGCTGCCATTGAGCACCATGTCATAGGCGCGCGAGAGCACCAGGCCTGGCAGCGTGTCAAGCAGGTCCAGATGCTCGGGCTTGGGCGAGGTGAAGGGATGATGCAGGGCCACCCAGCGATTGGCCTCTTCATCGAACTCGAACATCGGGAAATCGGTGACCCAGACCGGCTGCCACTCGGACAGCACGAGACCGCGATCCTGACCGAGCTTCACGCGCAGGTAACCCAGAGATTCGTTGACGATGCGGGTCTTGTCGGCGCCAAAAAAGAGAATGTCGCCGTTCTGCGCGCCGCTGCGGCGCAGGATCTCGTCGATCACGCCATCCGGCAGGAACTTGAGAATGGGGGATTGCAGACCCTCGCGACCCTGCTCCATGGCATTGACCTTGACCCAGGCCAGGCCCTTGGCGCCATAGATGGCGACGAACTGGGTATATTCGTCGATCTGGCCACGCGAAAGCTCGGCGCCACCGGGCACCCGCAGGCAGGCCACGCGACCACCATTCTGCGCCGGGCCGCTGAAGACCTTGAAATCGACCTCGCGCATGAGATCAGTCAGCTCTGTGAATTCCAGCGGGATGCGCAGGTCGGGCCGGTCCAGACCGAAGCGCCCGACCGACTCAGCGTAGGTCATGCGCGGGAAGGGATTGGGCAGCTCGACATCGATCGTGGCCTTGAACACGCCCCGGATCATGTCCTCGGTGATCTGCATGATGCCTTCCTCATCGAGGAAGGAGGTCTCCAGATCGATCTGGGTGAACTCGGGCTGGCGATCGGCGCGCAGGTCCTCGTCACGGAAGCATTTGGTGATCTGGTAGTAGCGGTCGAAGCCCGCCACCATCAGCAACTGCTTGAAAAGCTGCGGGCTCTGCGGCAGCGCAAAGAACTGGCCCGGATAGGTGCGCGAGGGCACCAGGTAGTCGCGCGCGCCCTCGGGCGTGCTGCGGGTCAGCACCGGGGTCTCGACATCGATGAAACCCTGTTCATCGAGATAATTGCGCACGAAGCGCGTGACCTTGTGACGCAGCAGCAGGTTCTGCTGCATGGGCGCGCGGCGCAGGTCGAGATAGCGGTACTTCAGGCGCAGGTTTTCCTGGATCTCCTCCCCTTCCAGCGGGAAAGGCGGAGTTTCGGCCACGCTCAGGATTTCGAGATCCCTTACCGCAAGTTCGACGGCGCCGGTGGGAAGATTGGGATTCTCGGTGCCGGCTGGCCGGCGGCGCACCCGGCCGCTGATCCTGAGGACGTACTCGCCACGCACCTGCTCGGCAACGGCAAAGGCCGCCTGCGCATCGGGATCGATCACCACCTGCATCAGGCCGGTCCGGTCGCGCAGGTCGATGAAGATCACGCCACCGTGATCACGCCGCCGATGGGCCCAGCCACAGAGCGTGACATTCTGCTCCAGATGGCTTTCGTTGATCTGTCCACAATAATGACTGCGCATAAGCTCCCTTGCATCCGACGCTGGCGATGAAAGAGAGGAAATATAGGAGTTTATAGGGAGGGACGCAAGACAGCCCCCATGCGGCAGGATGGCCACCGCATGGGAAATGGATCAGGCTGCCTCGCCGCCGGCGCAGGCGCCAGCCCCACAGGCACCCATGCCACAGGCGGGCGCGGCGCTTTCCGCGGGTTTGCTGCCGCCCTTGAAGTCGGTCTGATACCAGCCGCTGCCTTTCAGGGCAAAGCCGGCGGCACCAATCACGCGCTCGAGGTTCGGTTTGGCGCACTCGGGGCAGTCCACCAGCCGGGCATCGCTCATTTTCTGCTTGGCGGAAAACTGATGACCGCAGGCGGCACAGGCATAATCATAAGTAGGCATTTCAGTCCTCCAATCATTAGTCACCGCTGATATAAATAAGGGGTTTGCGGCGGAATTTCAAGGTGCGGGACGATCGGGTGACAGTTCCTCGCATGCCCCTGCAGCAAAGCATCATGCGCCAGTTTCCTTGGCGGTATCCTCCTCATCGACAGTCGACGCCATGGCCGGTGCCGGTACATTCTTGAGCCGCTCGATGCAGAGAGCCTTGAGCATGTATTTCTCATAGACCGGCTCGGAGGAACCGGTCTTCATCTTGCGCATGAAATATTTTTCGAAGGCAACCTTGGCCAGATGCACCCACTTGCCCTTCTTTGCCCAGGTGACATTACGCGGCGGGATCTGTGGAATGGCCACGAATGCCGCGCCGGTATCCCCGAGATCGGCGAGGCAGATGGTGCTCCAGGTACCGATTGCGTGGGCCTTGCGCCCGGCCAGCTCATCGTGGATGTTATGGGCAATGGCGGTGACCATGGATTCGATCATGTAACCCGTCTTGGGGGTGCCGAGCGGCACGGGCGTCTGTTCCACGGGTGGGATGGCGATGCAGACGCCGGCCGAGAAGATGTTGGGGTAGGCCTGGCTGCGCTGGTGTTCGTCGACGAGGACAAAGCCGCCCGGGTTGCACAGGCCCTCGACCTGGGCCACCACGTCCACGCCCCGGAATGGTGGCAACATCATGGAAAACTTGAAGTCCAGCACATGTTCGCGGACCGTTTCGCCATGGTCATTGCATTCCTCCACGAACATCCTGCCCGCTTCCACCTTGTTGACACGCGCATTCGTGATCCACTTGATGTGCCGATTGCGCAGTTCGGATTCCAGCAGGCCCTTGGAATCGCCCACGCCGCCCAGCCCCATGTGGCCGATATAGGGCTCCGAGGTGACGAAGGTCATCGGCACCCGATCACGCAGCTTGCGCCGGCGCAGATCGGTTTCCAGGGCCATGGCATATTCGTAGCCGGGCCCGAAGCAACTCGCGCCCTGGAAGGCGCCAACCACCACGGGGCCGGGATCCTGCAGGAATCGCCCATAGTCGGCATAGGCCTTCTCGGAATGTTCCACGGTGCAAACCGAATGGGTATGACCACCATGCGGACCGGCGCCCTCAATGAGGTCGAAGGCCAGTTTCGGCCCGGTGGTTATGACGAGATAGTCATAGGCCAGCGATTCGCCATTGGCGAGTTCGATGCGACTGGCCGCGGCATCGATCCGGGTCGCGGCACTGGCAATGAATCCAATGCCCTTGCGCTCCAGGTATGGACGGATTGGAAAAGTGGTCTCCTGGCGCTCGCGCCAGCCCAGCGCCACCCAGGGATTGCTGGGTACGAACTGAAAGGTTTCCGAGGCATTGATGACAGTGACCTGATGCTGCTTGTCGAGCAGTGCCCGAAGCTCATAGGCAGCCGGCATGCCACCCGTGCCGGCGCCCAGAATTATGATATGTGCCATGCGTCTCTCTCGCTAATTGGATTTCAAAATGACTGGATCTTTGAGCATATGCACCAAAGACTCTCAGCTCTCTGTATCCCTGGCCACCGGCAACGCTTTCGCGGACCAGGCCTCGAAACCGCCGGCGAGTGACGCGACCTGGCCACAACCCATGTCCTGCAAGGTGCGCGTCGCCAGGGCCGAGCGCCCACCGCTGCGACAATACACCAGAATGGGATACTCGCGCCGCGTCAGCGCGGGATGATCGATCACACTGAATTCAAGCACGCCACGGGGAATATTCACGGCGCGCGGCAAGGAACCGGCGGCGTATTCCGATGGCTCCCGCACATCCAGCACGACCGCATCCTCGGCTATCATGCGCAGAGCCGTTTCCGTATCGACTTCACGGATTTGTGTTTTTGCTTCACCTACCATTTGTTCGACATTGAGAATCATGGTCTTTCCTTTGAATAAAAGTCCGTAAAACGATCAGGCGACTTCCGCCTGATTGCGCATGTGATCTCCCAGGCGGGCAAAGGCAACCGACAATTCCTGGCGCAAGCGCTCATCCGTCACGTTTTCAAGCAGGGACTGGTCCATGCACATGAGCCATTGGTCGCGTTCCTGCACACCAATGGCAAAGGGGAAATGGCGCTGTCTCAGGCGGGGATGCCCGTACTTTTCCACGTAAAGGTCGGGACCACCGAGCCAACCCGACAAGAACAGGATGAGCTTGCGACGCGAACCCTTGAGGCTTTTGGCATGTATGGCGCGCACTTCCCGGGCCTCGGGCAGGCTGTCCATCAGGTCATAGAAACGATTCACCAGCTTCTCGACACCGGCCTCGCCGCCAATTTTTTCATAGGGTGTTGCTGGATTTTCGGATGTTGCTGGATTTTCCTGCGACATGTGATTACTCCTTGTCGATCATGGCTCCCGGCATGGCGGGAGCCGTATTTTCAGTTCCCGTCCGACACTTTATCGCGACGGGCGCATTCACGTGCTTCGAACCACATGGCATTGAGGATGGCGAGCAACACGGCCATGGTCAGCCCCAGGCCCCAGGCGAAATACCACATATCGATCTCCTTTCAGTAAGCGGAATGTTCGTTGGCGCGGATATGTTCGGCCGTCACCTTGCCGCTCATGACCCGATAGGCCCAACTCGTGTACAGCATGATCAGAGGCAGGAAGATCAGGGTGGCCCAGAACATGATTTCCAGCGTCATCTGGCTCGACACGCTGTCCCAGACCGTCAGGCTGCTTCGCGGATCGGTGCTGGAAGGCATAATGAAGGGGAACATCGCCACGCCAGCGGTACCGATCACGCCCATCATGGCGGTTGCGCTGGACCAGAAGGCCAGCTTCGCATGCCCCATGCGGGCAAACGCCATGCCCAGCAGCGCCCCCACGAAGCCCAGCAAGGGCACCAGCCAGAGCAGCGGCATGGCCTCGAAGTTCTTCAGCCAGGCCCCCGCCTGCATCACCACGGTCTTGTCCATCGGGTCAGGCAGCGCGCCGGCAACGACCTGACTGGTGATGACGAAACCATTGATGCCGTTCATCACCCAGATGCCCGCCAGGGCGAAGAACAGGATGCTGGCCGAACCAAAGATCAGGCTGGCCTTGCGGGCCCGCTCATGGACCGCACCGCCCGTGCGTATCATCAGGAAGTGCGCGCCATGAAAGGTGATCATGGACGAGGCCAGGAGGCCAACCAGCAGGGCGAAGGGATTGAGCAGCGCGAAGAAAGTGCCGGTGTAATACGAACGCAGATTGTCATCGAAGTGGAAGGGCACGCCTTGCAGAAGATTGCCGAAGGCCACTCCGAAGATCAGCGGCGGCACGAAACCGCCGACGAACAGCCCCCAGTCCCAGACACTGCGCCAGGTCGGGTTCTCGAGCTTGCTGCGGTAATCAAAGCCCACCGGGCGGAGGAACAGCGCCCAGAGCACCGCCAGCAGGGCCCAGTAGAAGCCGGAGAAGGCCGTGGCGTAGACCAGCGGCCAGGCAGCGAATATTGCCCCGCCGGCGGTGATGAACCAGACCTGATTGCCATCCCAGTGCGGTCCAACGGTATTGAGAATGGTGCGGCGCTCCACATCATCCTTGCCAACGAAGGGCAGCAGCGTGCCGATGCCCATGTCGTGGCCGTCCATGATGGCGAAGCCGAGCAGCAGTACGCCGACAAACAGCCACCAGATCAGTTTCAGGGATTCATAATCCAGCATGTTCAAGCCTCCAGGTTCTTGGCTACGGCCGCGCCTGATACGATCACGGCGCCTCCGGTGGGATGGATGTCGACCACCTGTGTCTTCTCGCCGTGATAACGCCCGGTATGCAAGCTGGACGGTCCCTGACGCGCGTACTTCAGCATGAGGTACATTTCGACGATCAACAGCCCGGTGTAGAAGAGGACGAATCCCGCCAGGGAGCCCATCAGATCAGCGGCCGACAGGGTCGAAACGGACAGGTGCGTGGGCAGCACGCCATTGATGGTCCAGGGTTGCCTGCCCATTTCGGCAACGATCCAGCCCGTTTCGGCCGCGACAAAGGGCATGGGTATCCAGAGCAGTGACCAGCGCAGCAGCCAGCGCTTTTCGGCAAAGCTGTCCTTGGCCGAATACCAGAGCGCCAGGCCAAAGAGCAGCAGGAAGGAGAATCCAAGTCCCACCATGATGCGAAACGACCAGAACAGCGGGGTTACCCTGGGCGTGGTATCCGCCGCGGCGCTTTGAATCATGGCCGGGGTGGCCTTGGACACATCGCTGGTGTATTTCTTGAGCAACAGGGCATAGCCCAGGTCCTGCTTGTGCGCATCGAAGACCGCTCGGGCCTGCTGATCCTGCTTGTCGGCACGCAGGCGTTCCAGGGCGGTGACAGCGGGTATGCCGTTACGGATGCGCTCGGCGGCCAGCTGTTCCAGTTCCACGAGTCCCGGCAGTTCCTCGGTGGTGGAGCGCGTGGCGATCAGGCCGAGCACATAGGGAATCTGAATGGCCCAGTCATTCTCCTTTTTCTCTTCATTGGGCCAGGCGATCAGATTGAAGCTCGCCGGCGCCGGCTCGGTATGCCACATGGCCTCGATGGCTGCGATCTTGGCCATCTGATGCTCGCCCGCGGTGTACCCTGACTCATCACCCAGCACGATCACCGAGAGCGCCGAAGCAAAGCCGAAGGCCGCGGCGATGCGGAAGGATCGCTTGGCAAACTCGACATCGCGGCCCCTGAGCAGGTAGAAGGCGCTGATGCCAAGCACGAACAGGGAACCGGTCACGTAGCCGGCGCTTACCGTATGCACGAATTTGGCCTGCGCCACGGGATTGAAGATCACCGCCGCGAAGTCGCTCATTTCCATGCGCATGGTGACCGGGCTGAAGACCGAGCCGACCGGATTCTGCATCCAGCCGTTGGCGATCAGGATCCACAGCGCCGACAGATTCGAGCCCACGGCCATGGCGATGGTCACCAGCAGATGCTTGACCTTGCTCAGTCGGTCCCAGCCGAAGAAGAACAGACCGATGAAGGTGGACTCCAGGAAGAAGGCCATGAGGCCTTCGATGGCCAGCGGCGCGCCGAAGATGTCACCCACGTAATGCGAGTAATACGCCCAGTTGGTACCGAACTGGAATTCCATGGTGATGCCGGTGGTCACGCCCAAGGCAAAGTTGATGCCGAAGAGCTTGCCCCAGAACCTGACCATGTCCTTGTAGATTTCCTTGCCGGTCATGACATAGACCGATTCCATGATGACCAGCAGAAAGGTCATGCCCAGTGTCAGGGGCACGAATAGAAAGTGATACAAGGCCGTTACGGCAAATTGCAGACGGGAAAGATCAACCACGCTGTCCATATCGTCCCTCTATTGAGTTCAGGGTTTGGTTATATTCGAGCCAGGGCCGAGCAGCACCGCCTGTACGCGGTCTCCACTCAGTTCATCGTCGATCGGATGGCTGAAGAAAACAGCCTTGATGGCAAATATGATGGCAAGCTTGATGAGCAGGACGAGCAGGATCTCGCGTGCCAGCGCGCCTTGTCTTTGGCGAAGAAAGTCGAGATTCATGATTCCCTCACATGTTGGCCATATGCGGAAGTCGGCAAGCCGAGGCTTCCTGGGAAGCGCTGTCCGGCCTCAGTTCCGCGCAGCAGGGTTCCTTGTACGCCGCCAATTCCGGATACTGGCAAGAGGTCCTGGATTCACGTTCCCTGGCGACACAGGAAACCCAGCAGTCGTTGAGCAAAACGCCGGGATAGATCAGGGTCTCGCCTGGCAGGCCGGATAAACTGTCCGGCAAGTCGCCGGTTTTGGCCATCTCCATGAACAATCTGTCGTTCCAGCGGTAGGCCACGGCATCGGGAGATTGCGGCAGGGGCAACAGCTCGATGCGCTCCTCTCCCAGATACAGCACGTCACCGGGCTGCATTTTCAGATCGATGTCCTCGCTACGATTGAGGTCCACGCCGACCACACGCGCCTCGTGCTTCAGTTTGAGCCGTGGAATGGCTCCGAGCACCGCCGCCTGCGGGCGAGTGAGCAGGATATAGGAGAGACTCAGGTCGAGGTGACTCAGGAAAGCAAGATAAGCATCGCAGTGATCCTGGTCGGGGTCGATCAACAAGGTTTCGCGCGTTACCGGGTCACAGATCAGATAACTGAAACTGGCACGCGGCGGATTGAGCATCTGTTTGAAAATCATGGCGTCCTCGGGCAACTGCTTGACAGGTATATCTAGCAAGCTGCGTGCCAGCCCGGATGCACACGAGGTTTTTCTTTATAAACAGATACTTGCAAACGTTGGTCCGGACCCACTGCGCTCCAGCATCACCACGGCCTTTGGTCTTATGACACAATGTATGTCATAATTGGCAAAGAGGCAGCCTTATCTGCCATTTCTGGAAAAGGCGCATGTCAACTCCCATTGCTTCCCGACAGCTTCCCGAGATCACCGGACTTCTTGACATCCTCAAGCAGCCAGCCGTCATCCTGGATGCGAGTTTCAGGATTCAGGCCGCCAACAAGGCCTATCGGCGCGAATTCGGCGAAAACCAGCCGGTACACCATCGGCATTGCTATGAGGTTTCCCATCACTACGCCGCCCCCTGCTCTGAAGCCGGCGAGGATTGTCCGCTCAAAAGCAGCCAGACATCAGGCCAGCCACAGCGCGTGCTTCACCTGCACCACTCTCCTCGTGGACAGGAACACGTGGACGTGGAGATCTTTCCGATACGCAATGCCAAGGGGGAGATCATCTATTTCGTGGAGGTGATGCAGTCGAATCATCACGCCAGTGCCAAACCCAGCGAGCGAGGTCTGGTGGGGCGCTCGCCGGCCTTCAACCGGATGCTGCATTTGATCGAGCGCGTCGCGCCATCCCATGCAAACGTGCTCTTGCAGGGCGAGTCGGGTACCGGCAAGGAACTGGTGGCCCTGGCCCTGCACGAGGCCAGTACCCGGGCCAAGGGGCCCTTCGTGCCGGTGGACTGTTCAGGCCTGACGGAAACACTGTTCGAGAGCGAGCTGTTCGGCCACGAAAAGGGTGCTTTCACCGGCGCGCATGAACGCACCCGGGGGCTGGTCGAGGCCGCCCGTGGCGGCACCCTGTTTCTGGACGAGGCCGGAGACATCCCGCTCGGGCTCCAGGTCAAGCTGCTTCGCCTGCTGGAAACCGGGACTTACCGCCGTGTCGGTGGCGTCGAGGCCATCAAGGCCGATTTCCGCCTGGTCGCCGCCACCCATCGGGACCTGAAGTCCATGATGGACTCCGGACAATTTCGCCAGGATCTCTATTACCGCCTCAGTACCTTCCCGATCCGCCTGCCCGCTCTGCGCGAACGACGGGAAGACTTGCCGCTGCTCATCAACTCCCTGTTGGCGCGGGTTGCGGGCGAGCGGCAGCTCGCCATGCACCCGTCCGCGCTTGACTGCCTGGCGGACTATGATTTTCCGGGCAATATCCGCGAATTGCGCAATATTCTCGAACGCGCAAGTCTCCTGTGTGATGGCGATGTCATCCTGCCCGAGCACCTGCCGGAAGAATGCGCCGAGACGCCTCCGCGACCGGTCACCAGCACGCCTTTCGGTCCCGACCTGATTCCGCTGGACGAAGTCGAGCGCCGTTATCTGCGCTGGGCATTGATCCACGCAAACAACAACAAGCGTGAGCTGGCCTATAGGTTGGGTGTGAGCGAACGTACCCTGTATCGCAAGCTGGAGGCCTTGCAAGATAGCCCTGTTCGGAAAGAGATATGACACAGATGATACTGCTCAGTGGCGGCGTGGAAAGCGCCACGTTGCTGTGGATGGAAGCGGCCAAGGCCCGGCCGCAGCCAGTCTTCGCCGACTATGGCCAGCGGGCGGCGCGGCGCGAAAGACAGGCCGCCGAGGCGCAGTGCGCGGCACTGGGTCTGTCGCTCAAGGTGCTGGATCTTGCCAGCCTCGGGGCGAGTTTTCGGGCAGGCCAGAGCAAGCAGATGCATGTGCCCCTGCCCCACCGCAATCTGGTCATCCTGGGCATCGCGCTGAGCTATGCCACCCAGATCGGGGCCGACAGCCTGCTCCTGGCCCTGAATCGCGAGGATACCCAGGCCTATCCCAGTGCCACACCGGCATTCATCGAGCGCTTTCAGGCCATGGCGAACACCCTTGGTGGGATATGTATCCGCACACCCCTGGTTAATATTACCAAGGCCGAGATCATTCGCCAGGGGCAGGCGCTCGGGATGGATTATTCCAGCACCTATAGCTGTCTATTGGGATACGACAGGCATTGTGGCCGCTGCCCGCAGTGCCTCAAGCGCCAGGCTGCCTTTGCTGAAGCGGGCGTGCCCGAAAGACCCGGCTTCTACCAGCGATCCCCCTGATGACTTCACCCTCACAAGGAGAAAGGCATGTCGATAGACTGGACGGAAGCAGGCCTCGTTTCGTTGATCATTTTCGTCGCGACACTGATCCATGGCATCGCAGGTTTCGGTTTTGCCCAGGTCGGCATGGGCTTTCTACCACTTGTCTTGCCACCGGCGGCGGCCTCGATCGTATTCACGCCATTGGCGGTGATCAGCAATGCCCGGGTGCTGTGGAGCGTGCGCGGAAGCTTCACCCTGCGGGACTGGCTGGTGCCAGTGATCGGCCTTGCGTTCGGCATGCCCCTGGGCATGTATTTTTTCAGTCAGATGGACAAACGCATCCTGCAGATCGCGATCGCGTTGACCTTGCTGGTCTCGGTGGCCTTGATCGCCTTTGCCCGTATTTCCCCCAAGGGCAAGCAGTGGATCAAGGGCCTCAACTTTAGGCCAAGCACCGGTTCAGGCATCACGGCGGGATTTCTGGCGGGCATTCTGGGCGGCGCGGTTGCCATCCCCGGCCCCCCCATGATCCTTTACGGCGCCTTCCTGATGGCCACCGGGGCGTGGAAGTCGGAACATATGAAGGCGGTCTTCACCGCCTTTTTCGGCACCCTGATGCTGTATCGCTTCGGCGCGCTGCTTTTTACAGGAAGGGTGGAAAGCAGCCTGATGCTGCTGGCTGCCATCTCCTTGCCCGCGCTTTTTCTGGGCGCCTGGGCAGGCATCAAGATCTATAACAAGATTCCCCAGAAGACCTTTCAATGGCTGGTACTGGCCATGCTCACCATCAATGCGATCGTGCTTCTTTTCAAGGCGGGATCGGAATTTTGAGGAGAGATGACAATGTCACAGCAGCTTTGCATCCTGCAGATCAACGATACCCATGCCTACCTGGAGCCGCATCAGGAACTGTTCTGGGAGGGGGATCAGGCGGTTTATCGGGAGGCAGGCGGCTATGCCCGCATCGCCACCCTGTTTTCACAGGCGCGCGCCGAGCATCCGGATGCTGTGATTGCACTGGATAACGGCGACACCATCCACGGCACCTACGCCGGCGTGCATTCCCGGGGCGAGGCCTTCATCGAGCCCCTGAATGCGCTGGGGCTGGATGGCATGACGGCACATTGGGAGTTCGCCTATGGCCCGGCCCAGTTCGGCAAGATCGTGCAGGCGCTGCATTATCCCATGCTCGCCATCAACTGCTATGACAAGGACAGTGATGAGCTGGTCTTCCCGCCCTACCGCATCCTGGAGCGCGCCGGGATCAGGATCGGGGTGATCGGGATTGCGGCGACCATCATCGACAAGACCATGCCGCCGCATTTCAGTACCGGCCTGCGCTTCACTCTGGGGCGCGACGAACTGCCCGGCCATATCCGCCACCTGCGCGAAACGGAAAAGGTGGATCTGATCGTGGTCCTGTCGCACCTGGGTTTTCCGCAGGAAGTGAAACTGGCCGAGCAGGTGGACGGCATCGACGTGCTGCTCAGTGGTCACACTCACAACCGGGTCTATGATGCCAAGGTGATCAATGGCGCGATCATCATGCAGTCGGGCTGTCACGGCTCCTTTGTTGGGCGTCTGGACCTGGAGATCGAGGCAGGAAGGATCCGCGAGTGGCGCCATCGCTTGCTGGTGGTGGATCAGTCCATCCCAGCGGATCCGGCGATGCAGCAAATGATCGATGACATCATGGCGCCGCACCGGGCGATGCTTGAGCGGGTGGTCGGTCATACTGCGACGGCGCTGAACCGCAATACGGTCCTGGAAGCTACCATGGACAATCTGCTGCTCCAGGCCATAGCCGAAGCAGCCGGCACCAAAATCGCCTTTTCCAACGGCTGGCGCTATGGCGCGCCGGTGATACCCGGCCCGATGACCATGAATGATCTGTGGAACATCGTGCCCACCAACCCGCCGATATCCGTGGTTGAACTTAGCGGTCGGGAACTCTGGGACATGATGGAAGAGAACCTGGAGCGAACCTTCGCCTGCGACCCTTATCAGCAGATGGGGGGTTATGTGAAGCGTTGCCTGGGCGTGAACATCTACATCAAGGTGGAAAACAAACCGGGGCTGCGCATCCAGCGTTTCTTTGTCGATGGCGAGCTGCTTGACCCTGAACGCTCCTACACCTGCGCCTTCATCACCGAACAGGGCGTGCCGGCGAAATACGGCAGCAATCGCCGGCATCTGGAAATACATGCCATCGAGGCGCTCGAAAGATACCTTGCCCGTCATGACCCGGCGAACGCCAACCTGCACGGCAGCGTGGTGGCGGTATAGAACAGATCAGTCTAGATCAGTTGCGAGAGATCCGTTACCTCCGGCGAGCAGGTCACACCCTGACAGATCCAGGCGCCGACCGGATGCCCCTGGGGCTTGTTCAGTGCATCGGGTAGGTCGCTCAAGCCGTTTGGCAGCGCCAGGATCATGTCGTCGGGCTTGCGCTGGGCCTCCAGCGCCCGCCGCCACTCGGGCAGACGCTCTGCTTCGCCGCGCAAAATCACGATGCGTGGCGGGCTGAGATACTCCTCGAGCACCAGCAACATGCTCGCGCCGCTGCCGGGAAAGCGCTCAAGCATGCCATAGAAGCTGCGCAGGGTTCGTTCGGCGGCATGCAGATAACGCATGTCGCCCAGCAAATGCCCCAGCCGTTGCAGGGCAAAGGCCGCCACGCTATTGCCGGCCGGGGTGGCGGCATCGAAGGCATTTTTCGGGCGCTGGATGAGCTGCTCATGACTATGCCCGGTAAAGAAGAAGCCCCCTTCCTCCTTGTCCTCGAATTCTTCGAGCAGCACATCGGCCAGGTTCCGGGCAAAGGCAAGGTCCTCGGAGCGGAATTCTGCCTGCATCAGCTCCAGCAGACCATTCAGGAGAAAGGCATAGTCATCGAGATAGGCGTTGAGCCTAGCCTGCCCTGCGGTATAGGTGGCCAGCAGCCGCCCATCCCGCCAGAGCTCGCGGCGGATGAAATCCACGGCCTGCTGGGCGGCGCGGGTCCAGTCGGGCCGGTCAAGAGCGGAGGCGGCGCGGGCCAGCCCCTGAATCATCAGCCCGTTCCAGCTGGTGAGCACCTTGTTGTCGAGCCCGGGACGCGCGCGTTTTTCACGGGCGACAAAGAGCTTTTCGCGGGCGCTACGGATCAGCGCCTGTGCGGCCTCGGTGTCCAGCCCCTGACTGCTGGCCACCTCCCCCAAGGGACGATCCAGAAAGAGATGCCAGAAGTGGCCCTCGAAATTGGCCGGACCTTCAAGACCAAAGCGCGGCGCGAAGACGGCGTACTCCTCGGGTGTCAGAAGCCCCTGCACTTGCTTCGGGGTCCAGACGTAAAAGGCCCCTTCCCCGCCTTCGGTATCAGCATCCAGGGCTGAGTAAAAACCGCCCTGGGGATCACGCATCTCGCGCAGGGCCCAGGCCACCGTGTCCTCGATCACCGCATGAAAATCGCTGTCCCGGCAGATACCCGCAGCCTCGGCGTAGGCGGCAAGCAGCAGGCCATTGTCATAGAGCATCTTCTCAAAGTGCGGGATCAGCCATTGCTCATCAACGCTGTAGCGATAAAATCCGCCGCCGAGCTGATCATACAGCCCACCCTCGGCCATCTTGCGCAGAGTGAAACAGGCCATGTGGCGCGAATCGGTGTCGCCATGGATGGCGTAGTCCCGCAGGAGATAGAAAAGATCGCCTGGATGCGGAAACTTTGGGGCCTCGCCAAAGCCGCCAAAGCGGGGGTCGAAACTCTCCTTGAGTCGCGCCCGGGCCGCTTCCAGGGGCGCCCGGCTGATCTCGCCGGAGCCTGGGCCCGCGCCGCCACTGCCCTGTAGCGCTTCGAGCAGAGAGGCATTCTGTTCGGCAACGTCCTCGCGCCGATTCCGATACAGGTCCTCGACGCGTCTTAAGAGATCCGCGAAACCCGGCAGCCCGTAGCGAGGGGATTTCGGGAAATAAGTGCCCGCGAAATAGGGAACCTGATCGGGCGTGAGCACCATGGTCAGCGGCCAGCCGCCATTGCGCTGGGTCAGCATGCTGTGGGCGAGCTGATAGATATGATCCAGATCCGGCCGCTCCTCGCGATCCACCTTGATGTTGATGAAGAGCTGGTTCATGACCGAAGCCACGTCCGGGTCCTCGAAGGACTCATGAGCCATGACATGGCACCAGTGGCAGGCGGAGTAGCCGATCGACAGCAGGATGGGCTTGTCTTCCTGGCGGGCGCGGTTCAAGGCCTCCTCTCCCCAGGGATACCAGTCCACCGGGTTGTCGGCGTGCTGCCGCAGATAGGGGCTCGTCTCTTTTGCGAGGTGATTAGGCATGGCAGTCCCTTTGTGATTTACATGTTATGACTGCCACCCGCCTGACGGGTTCGGACCGGGCCGCTCCGACTTTGGTGAATCAGCCAAACAGCCGGTTCCACCAGCGCCGCCGGCCTTCGGGCGTGATCTGCTGACTTTTGAGGTCTTCCGGGGCCAGGCGGCTCAGGATCCAGCCCGGCAGGATCAGCTCGCCACTGGAGCCGCAGGAAGAACCAAGATTGTTGGGATCGAAGATCTTCACCATGCCTGGATCCTGCAGGTCATCGGCATAGACGATGCCGAGATAGTCCTCGTCGTGATCGCGCCGCAGCAGGGTGTCGATTTCTTCCAGGAATCGGAGGAAGGCCTCGGTGGAAAGGGGGGCTGCAGGCACACCTTCTCCGATAAAATACACATACCACTGGCCATCGTTGCGGGCCCGCAGCACCTCCAGGAAGGCGTCCCACTGCGGCCAGCGCAGAATGCCCTTGAAAGTGCCCTTACTGAACTTTTCCGTAAACTCGCCCATGCTCTCTCCAGATCATTCGCCCAGCCCGCAACAGGATCTCCCGCTGCTGCGGCGCAACCCGTGTTTATACTGCAAAGGAAAGTTTATCCGCAAAGGGCAGTTGAAGTAAGCTTGGCATTTGACCTGAAAGGACAAGGCGTGAACGAGCATCCCAAGAACCTGATCTGGATCGATCTTGAAATGACCGGGCTGGACCCTGAAAACGACCGCATTCTGGAAGTCGCCCTGCTGATTACCGATGAAGCCCTGAACCTGCTGGCTGAGGGACCGGTGATTGCAGTACACCAATCCGAAGCTACCCTGGCTGGCATGGACGAATGGAACCAGCGCACCCATGGGGCCTCGGGCCTGATCGAGCGGGTACGCCAATCAAAGACCAGTGAAACCGAGGCCGAGCAGCGCTGTCTCGATTTTCTGGCCGCGCATGTGCCGGCCGGGGCCTCGCCCATGTGCGGCAACAGCATCTGTCAGGATCGCCGCTTTCTGGCCCGCTACATGCCAAAGCTCGAAGCCTACTTCCATTATCGCAACCTGGATGTCAGCACGCTCAAGGAATTGCAGGCCCGCTGGTATCCCTGGATGCCGAAATTCGAGAAGCGCGAAAGCCATCAGGCGCTGGACGACATTCGCGAATCCCTGGATGAATTGCGCTTTTATCGAAAGCGCCTGTTCATCGATGGCTGAAGAATCATCAGCCCGCTGGAAATCCTCGCTGCATCAGGACGTGCTCGATCCCGGCTTCCATGAAGGGCTCGCCCAGGGCGCGGAAGCCATGAACCGCATAAAAGGCTTGCAGGTGCGCCTGGGCATGGATCTTCTGCCTTGCAAAACCACGTGCCTCGGCGGCCTGGATCATGAACGCCGTGAGTTGATGCCCGTAGCCTTTGCCACGCCAAGGGGCGCGCACGGCGATGCGTTCGAGCTTGGCGTGCTTACCCGGAAAACGGATGCGTCCTGACGCAACCGGCTCTTCCCCGACCCGCCCCAGGATATGAATGGCCTCGGCATCCAGACCGTCATATTCCAGGGCATAGCCTATTCCCTGCTCGCCACAGAAAACCAGGGATCGCACGAAAAACGCCTTTTGCAGGACCTCATTGGGGCAGCCTGGTGAGGGCACTTCGCTGATGGACGGCCACTCTGACAGTTGCAGCGTCAGCATGCCTAAGCCTTGAGCCTGTCCATATATTTCTGCCGCAGCTTGGCGACTTTCGGGGCAATGACGATACGGCAGTAACCCTGGTCAGGATTTCGGGCGTAGTAGTCCTTGTGATAGACCTCGGCTGGATAGAAATGCGGGGCCGGCAGGACTTCGGTGACAATCGGGGCATTCCAGACTCCGGCAGATTCCAGTTCCCGGATGGTGGTTTCAGCAACCTGCTGCTGCTCGGGACTGTGATGGAAAATGACCGAACGGTACTGCGTGCCGACATCCGCGCCCTGACAATTCAGGGTGGTCGGGTCGTGAATCGTGAAGAACACGTCCAACAGATCCCGGTAGCTGATCACGGCTGGGTCAAAATGGATCTGGACGACCTCGGCATGTCCGGTGGTGCCGGAGCAGACCTGCCGATAATCAGGATTCTCCACCTGACCGCCGGCATAGCCGGAAATCACTTCCTTTACACCTTTTAGCTGCTGAAACACGGCTTCAAGGCACCAGAAGCAGCCACCACCCAGGGTGGCAATTTCGGTGTTTTCCTGTGACGTTCCCATCCCGGACACCTCGTCATTGGAAGAATTCATGCCTACCTTGGCACAGGAGATTGTGCTGCTGCAAGCGCCACCTCTCCGCCGCGCCTGCTCAGGCTTAGGAATGTCCTCCCGAACCCTAGCAATCTGGTAAACTCCACGGTTATTCACGCTGCTCTGACGTCTACGGCGATGTTCTGAAGGGGTAGCCTGACCAACTTGAACACTGGAGGGAATATGCCGAAAGCACCAAGAAATGCAGCGGATGGACGGTCTTATCGGTCCAGGGAAAACAAGCCAGCCTCCCGTGGCAGGTCCTATGGCAAGCCGGAAAGGCAGACCGCTCCCGTCAGTTTTGGCGCCCCCTCCCCTTTCCAGGACATGCCGCAGGCCACCAGCTTCGATGAACTGGGCCTGTCCGAACCCATCCTGAGGGCGATCCAGGAGCTCGGCTTCGAGGCACCGACGCCGATCCAGGCACAGACCGTTCCCGTGCTGCTGACCGGGCGCGATCTCATCGGCCAGGCGCAGACCGGTACCGGCAAGACCGCCGCCTTTGCCCTGCCCCTGATCCACCTGACCGATGCCGCGCGCCGGGAGACCCAGGCCCTGGTGCTCGCGCCCACGCGCGAACTGGCGGTGCAGGTCGCGGGCGGCATCCATGATCTTGCCCGGCATACGGGACTAAGGGTGGTGCCGGTCTATGGCGGCCAGCCCATCGATCGGCAGATCCGCGCCCTGCGTGCCGGCGCCCAGATCGTGGTGGGCACGCCCGGGCGAATTCTCGATCATCTGCGCCGCGGCTCGCTTGCCCTGGATCAGGTCAGGTTCTGCACCCTCGATGAGGCCGATGAAATGCTGGCCCTTGGCTTTCTGGATGATGTCGAGGCCATTCTGAGCGAGCTGCCGGAAAGCCGGCAGACGGCCTTTTTCTCGGCGACCATGCCGCCGCGCGTGGCGGCCCTGATGCGTCGGTTCCTGAAGGATCCTGTGCATATTGCCATTCAGTCCAAGCAGCGCACGGTGGAAAGGATCCAGCAGAGCTACTATGAAGTACCACCCGGCCAGAAACTCGAGTCACTGGCCCGCGTACTGGACATGGAGACCCCCGGCCCGACCATCATTTTCTGCCGTACCCGCCAGGCCACCAATGATGTCGCCGAGGCCCTGCGCCTGCGCGGCTATGGTGCCGAGCCACTGCACGGCGACATGGGCCAGCCGGAGCGCGACAAGGTGTTGCGGCGCTTTCGCGAGGGACAGGCCGACATCCTGGTTGCCACCGACGTCGCCGCCCGGGGCCTGGATATCGATACCGTCACGCACGTCATCAACTACGATATCCCCTTTGACGTGGAGCAGTACGTACACCGCATCGGGCGCACCGGTCGGGCCGGGCGCACCGGAGACGCGATGACCCTGATCGAGCGGCGCGAGCGGCGCCAGCTGCAGACCATCGAACGCATGATCGGCACCAGCATCAAGCCGGCGCACCTGCCCACTGCCGCGGACATTGCCGCGCGCCGTCGGGCGGTGTTCAAGGAAACCCTGCGCGAGACCCTGGAAGCAAACGCCTTTGATGGCCATCTGGCCACCGTGGAAGAGCTCGCGGACGAGTTTGATCCGGCTGAAATCGCCGCCGCCGCCCTGCAGATGCTCTGGCAAAGCCAGCAAGGTAACGATACGAACATCGCTCAGGAAATCGCGGCCGATGGCGAGCAACCAGAGCCTGGCATGGCGCGGCTCTTCATTGGCATTGGCCGGCAGGATGGCTTGCGGCCGGGCGATCTGGTCGGTGCGATCAGCAATGAGGCCGGCATCAGTGGCCGCAGCATCGGCGCCATCGACATCCTTGACCGGACGGCCTTCGTCGAGGTACCGAATGCCGAAGCCGACAATGTCATCAATGCCCTGCGCCAGACCAAGCTGCGCGGCAAGAAGGTCAATGTGCAGATAGCACGGCCCATGGACCGGCACCCATAGCCAGCTGGCTCAGGATCTGGCGGTGAGAAAGCGGTCCAGCTGGTTGGCAAAGGCCTGACGGTCCGCGGCCACGAAGGCTGCCGGGCCGCCGATTTCCATGCCGCTGCCCCGCATTTCTTCCATCAGGTTGCGGATCGACAGGCGCTCGCGGATGTTTTCCCTGGTATATAGCTCGCCACGCGGGTCAAGGGCCTGAGCGCCTTTTTCAACAACAGCCGCTGCCAGTGGAATGTCCGCGGTGATCACCAGATCGCCGGGCTCGACCTGAGACTCGATGGCCTTGTCCGCCACGTCAAAACCCGCGCCGACCTGAATGCACCGGATGAAGCGGGAGGCGGGAGTCTGCAAGGCCCGATTGGCCACCAGGGTCAGCATGACCTCTCTTCTCTGCGCCGCCCGAAACAGGATCTCCTTGATGGGATTGGGACAGGCATCAGCATCCACCCAGATCTGCATGATCACTCCTTTTCAGACATACTGCCCGGCCGCATAGCCCGAGGCCCAGGCCCACTGGAAATTGTAGCCCCCGAGCTGGCCGGTGACATCGACCACCTCACCAATGAAATAGAGCCCCGGCACCTTGCGGGCCTCCATGGTCTTGGAGGATAGCTCGCGCGTATCTATCCCGCCCAATGTCACCTCCGCCTTCTTGTACCCGACCGTGCCACTCGGCCTGAGCTGCCAGCCATGCAGACGCGCGGCCAGCATCCTGAGCTCCTGTTCCGAATACTGCTGCATGGGCCGGGAAGGGAGAACGGCGGCACTCCAGGCCTGGGCAAAGCGCTTGGGCAGATAGCGCCCCAGGAGATTGGCCAGTTGCATCTGACTCCAGCGATGTTCGAGCAGCAGGGCCTCGGCGTCCTCATCCGGCAGGAGATCGATGTGGATCATCTCGCCGGGGCGCCAGTAGGAAGATGCCTGCAGAATGGCCGGGCCACTGAGTCCGCGATGGGTGATCAGCAGGTTTTCGCGAAACTGCATGCCCCCGGCACTGACAACGGCGTCGATGCTGATGCCCGGAATCCCGGCATAGTGCGCAAGGTCTTCCGGCGCGAAAGTCAGCGGCACCAGGGCCGGGCGCAGGGGCGTCACGGCGATGCCGAACTGCTCGGCAATGCGGTAACCAAAGGGGCTGGCGCCGATCTGCGGGATCGAGAGCCCGCCGCTGGCAATCACCAGGGAATCGGCCCGGACCTCGCCCCGGTCCGTGCTTAGCCTGAAATCTCCACCCTGGGTCACCCTCCGCACCTGGCAGGGTTGCCACCATTGCACGCCCACCGCATCGCATTCGCGCTTGAGCATTTCAATGATCTGTTGGGAACTCCCATCACAGAATAGCTGGCCGAGCTTCTTTTCGTGATAGCCAATGCCTTGCCTTTCCACGAGAGCGATGAAGTCCCTTGGTGTGTAGCGCGCCAGGGCGGAACGACAGAAATGGGGATTTTCTGAGAGATAGTTTTCCGGCCGGGCATGCAGATTGGTGAAATTGCAGCGACCGCCGCCGGAAATGCGGATCTTTTCCGCAAGTTTCGGGGAATGATCGATGATCAGCACCGAGCGGCCGCGCTTGCCTGCCTCGATGGCGCACATCATGCCGGCCGCCCCGCCACCAATCACCACTACGTCCTTACCAGGCATCATCGTCCGCCATCATTAGCCATTCGCGGCATACAGCGTACTACATGGCCTGGCAAAGGGTGAAACCGGGAGCTACACGCAAAAAAGGCCCGGGTCGAATGGCCCGGGCCTGTTGTACTACCGAAGCAGTCTGGCATCAGCCCTTGACGAGCACGATACCGTCCTTGGCGGGAATGGTGATATTGCCGCTGACTGCCTGGCCATTGTTGACGCCGCGATCCTGATTGCCGGCGATGCGCTTGTAACCGCTACCCACATTCACGGTCACGCTGCTGCCGGTGGGATTGACCAGCGCCATGCCCTTCTCGTACACGCGGCGGTACACGCCTTTCTGCCAGGCCTTGGTCTGCGCGCCTTCCACCGGCCGGCCCAGGCTGACGTCATACTCGTCGAACCATGGCACCGAGCTGTAACCCTTGGCCTCATCCGTGAAGGAGAAATAGCCGTCGTCCATCAGGGTTGAAGCAAAGGCATAGCGGAAGAACCTGTAGTCAGTGGGCTTGCCCCAGACATTGAAGCCCACGATCTTGGGTGCCGCGGTGTTGATCATGGTGTTGTGATACCAAGTCATCATCGCCGCCCAGCCCTTGTTCTTCTCCATGGACCAGGACTTGCCCATGGCGCCTTCCAGGAAGGCACCTTCCATCTTGCCCTTGTACTCGGGCATGGAAACGTCATGGTCCATGTTGCCCATCAGCATGATGCCGGAGCGCAACTCACGGGCTCGCCGCCACTCCGCAACGTGGCCGGCGCGGTGCGCGGCAATCATCTTCGCATCACCGTTCTTGTCATTGACCCTATCGAGGTTCCAGTCCGCATCCGTGATGCGATTCTTCTCGAACACATTGTCGAAGTACCAGATGTCGAACTGCGGCACCGGCTTGAAGTATTTGTTGTAGTCCCGCTCGGCCAGCCACTGCGGCCACTGCTTGCCCTGGGCATCCTTGCGGGTGAATGCGGTCAGATTGATGTCATAGGCATCAAAACCACTGGTCCAACGGGTCATGGAACCGTCAGCCTTGCGCAGCCACCAGTTCTCGTTGTCCAGCTTCCGTGCCTTGTCCGCATCTGCCGAGTACTTGGAGTTCGAGGCCAGTGGCGCTTCGTTCAGAATGGTGTACTGGCCAAGCAGGATGTTGGGATTCCTGTCCTTGATCGCCTTCACGGCAGCCTGGATACCCGTGTAGCCGCCATAAGAATAACTGGATCTCCAACCCGGATAGAAACCCAGGATCGCAACATCCAGCCGGCTCAAGGCCTTCTGGTAGTTCGGGTCATCGTAATTTTTCTCGCCAATGTTCATGCCATACAGCCGGGGGAAATCCGGACCTGTGGAGATGGATCCAGCGGGTGCTGCGGCTTGAACACTGTTTGGCGCACCGGTCTCGGGATTTACCGAGGAAGAGCCGCCCTGACAACCCATCGTTGCAACGAAAACAGGAAACAACCAGAAAGCCTTGGACTTGCTTACAGAGAAATGCTGCATAGTCACCAAAAATACCTCTTGAATGTCTTCTCAAAAGGACTTCATCTCGTGAAGCCACTCGATGCAGTCAATATGTTGACGTACACAGCGGGATAGCAAGACGGGTGCCTAACTTATAAGGTATTGTTTTTTAAGCGGTAGTTATGTTTTCGTGCAGACTGGTGGTGACGCTTTTTGTCACTTATTAGCGGACGGTGACACAGCGCCGACCCAATTCTCGTCAACTTTTCGTAGCGATACAGGGGTTCGAGCTAACCCCTGACAATAGCCATCCACGATGAACGGCAGCCTTTCGCATCACGGCCAACAAAAAGGCCCGGGTCGAAT